>NZ_SRLV01000080.1:0-40434 GCF_006518205.1 Myxococcus sp. CA005
CCCGAACTCCGGGTGGGATCAGGAACGGCCCTGTGTAACGCCCCGGGGCTACCCGCACGGTCAGGGCTCCGGGCCGCGCCAGTGCCTCGCCGAGCTGGCGCAGCGGGCGCTCACGCGAGCCGTCGCCAGGCTCCGCGCCAGCCGCGTCCACCCAGAGGGTGCTGGGGGCCGGGGACGACGCGGCTGGTTGCGCCTCGCGATGCGAAGGGCTCCGACAGGCGCTGGCGAGCAGCAGGATCAAGATCAGGAAGGTTCGAAAACGCACGCAAGCAAGCATCCTAGTGCCTTCCCGCCAGGGCTCACGCGACCGCGATCAGCCCCTCTCCGCAAGTGATCAATATTCCAAAGACTTTCCTCAAAACACGATCACAACACAGCTATTTTCCAATTCACCACGGATGGGTCGCGATGATGTATCGGAAGCGACGCTCCACACCCTTCCTACGCCCGGTGTTTCAGAGGGCCAACTTTTCGTCTGGAGGCCGATTTTCCGGCTCCAAACCGCAGCCGGCATTGACAGGGAAAAGAGCGATTTGTTACCACCAGCCGGGTTAAAGCACTTCAAGGCCAGACAACGGACGGAGGGGCGTAATGACCAAGGCAGAACTCGTCGAGGTGGTGGCGGCGCAGACACGTCTCACCAAGAAGTCGGCGGCGCAGATCCTCGACATCGTCTTCACCAATATCGGTAAGGCGGTGAAGAAGGACGCCCGCTTCAGCTATCCCGGCTTTGGAACCTGGTCGGTTCGGTCGCGCAAGGCTCGCAAGATTCGCAACCCCCAGACCAACGAGATGATGAAGCTCAAGGCGTCGAAGACGATCGGCTTCCGGCCCGCCAAGGAGCTGAAGAACTCCCTCTAGGCCATCGCCGAGGGACTTCGCGCAGGGGCGCTCACCCGAAAGGGGGCGCCCCTGTTGCATTGCGGGCTAGCGGCTTACGGGCCCACGGGCCACTGACGGCATGGGCTCCGGAGGCGGCTCCGCGTCACCCAGCGCCTCCAGTGGGTCCATGGGCTGGCCGTCACGCCACAGCTCGAAGTGGAGGTGGACGCCGGTGGCCAGCCCTGTCTCCCCGGCCAGCCCCACCGCGTTGCCTCGCTCCAGCACCTCGCCAGGGTCCACCAGCACGCGGGACAGGTGGCTGTAGCGCGTCACCCAGCGCCCCTCATGCTGGACCTCCACCTGGAGGCCATGGTCGCCATTGTGGCCCGCACGCAGCACCACGCCCTTGTCCGCCGTGTAGATGGGCTGGCCCTGCGTCGCGGCCAGGTCGACGCCCAGGTGGCGCCGGTGCACGCCTGTCACGGGGTGCCAGCGGTAGCCGAAGAGGCTGGTGACGGACACCGGATCCACCGGCCAGGAGAAGCGCGGAAGCGCATCCTCGGCCGGCTCGGGCGGCTGCTCCAGGCGGCGCAGCTCGGCGGTGCGCAGCGCCAGTCGGCCCACGCGCAACACCACCGCCTCGGCCAGCGGGGCCGGCATGTCGCCATAGGTGAAGCCGTCCCGCTCCAGCTCGGCCTCCAGGACGCTCTGGGCCTGCAGCAAATCACCCGAGCCGACGCGCGGCGCCGCGGGACGCGACAGGAAGCCGTCCAATGCGAAGGTCACCTGCTCCCAATTCTCCACCTGGGCGGCGGGCATCGTCCCGCCTCGCGCCACCTGTTGACGGAGGCCTTGTGCTCGCGACGCGAAGGCGGCGAGCACGGCATGCAGCTCCGGAGCAGTCTCCGGCGCGGGCGGTCGCACTCGGCGGGGCGCTGGCGCTGCATCTGGCGCGCGTGACTGTGAAGCCGAGGTGGCGTAGAGCTCCTCGAAACTCATCTTCGGCTCCGCGCCACGGGTAGCGCAGGCACAAGCTGAAACGAAGGCGAGGATGCTGAGGCGGCGCACGGCGGTGCGAGCCTACCATGGCCCGCCCGAAGCGCTCCTTCCCCGCCCCGTGTGCGCGCCCAGGGATGTCCACGGACGCGCGTTTCACTCCAAGGCTGTGCTCAGCCCACGGCGCGGCGGATGCGCTGCAGGGCTTCGTCGATGTCGGCAGCGGACACATCCAGGTGGGTGACGAGGCGCAGCGTCCGAGGAGCACCCGCGGGGTTCGTCAGGACCCCGTGCTGCTCCAGTCGTGCCACCATCTCCAGAGCGGACCGGGAGAACTCCGCGAAGACCATGTTGGTCTCCACCCGCGAAGCGTCCACCTCCACGCCGGGCAGCTCCGCCAGCCCCGCGGCCAGCCTGCGGGCGTTCGCATGGTCATCCGCCAGCCGCTCTACATGGTGCTCCAGTGCATGCAGCGCGGCCGCCGCCAGGATGCCTGCCTGCCGCATGCCACCGCCCAGCCGCTTGCGCAGCCGGCGCGCCTCGCGAATGACGTCCGCGCGCCCCGCCAGGGCCGAGCCCACCGGAGCGCCCAGGCCCTTCGAGAAACACACGGACGTCGTGTCCGTCAGCGCGGCCCAGGCGGACACCGGCACGCCCAGGGCGACACCGGCGTTGAAGAGCCTGGCTCCATCCAGGTGGACGGCCAACCCCGCCTTGCGCGCCGCTTCCACGACGGCCCGGAAGCGCTCCACCGGCCATACCGAACCACCACCCCGGTTGTGCGTGTTCTCCAGCGACAGCAGGCGCGTGCGCGGGTTGTGGATGTTGTCCTCGCGCACGGCCGCGCTCACATCCTCCGGCGACAGCAGACCGCGCTGCCCTGGCAGTGGCTGCGGCTGCACGCCCCACAAGGCGGGCACCGCGCCCCCTTCGTAGTGGAGGATGTGGCTGCCTGCTTCGGTGAGCACCTCGTCGCCCGCCCGGCAATGCGCGCCGATGGCCAACTGGTTGGCCTGCGTCCCCGAGGGCACGAAGACGGCGGCCTCCAGGCCGAGCCGCTCGGCCACCCGTGCCTCCAGACGGAGCACGGTGGGGTCTTCGCCATAAACGTCATCCCCTACTTCGGCTTCGGCGATGGCGCGCCGCATGGCGGCCGTGGGCTGGGTGACGGTGTCGGAACGGAAGTCGATGCGCTTCATGAATCTCCCCGAATGGGTGCGTCCAACCGGTGCTTGGGCTCGCAGCCGGTGTGACATACAACGGCGCCGTGCCTGGACGTGAGACGGTCGCGGAGAAGCGAAAGCGCGCGTTGCTGGTGATGGACCGGCTGGCCGCGGACATGCCGGATGCCCGCATCGAGCTGGACTATCGGACGCCCCTGGAGCTGCTGGTGGCCGTCATCCTCTCCGCGCAGTGCACGGACAAGCGCGTCAACATGGTGACGCCGGCCCTCTTCCAGCGCTTCTCCGACGCCCAGGCCTATGCGGAAGCAGAACCGTCGGACGTGGAGCCCTTCATCCGCACCTGCGGCTTGTACCGCGCCAAGGCGAAGAACATCGTCGCGGCCGCCCGGTCGCTGGTGCAGGAGCACGCCGGGCAGGTTCCCTTGAAGCGGGACGCGCTGGAGAAGCTGCCAGGCGTGGGCCGAAAGACGGCGGGCGTGGTGTGCATCCACCTGGGAGGCGACGTGGCCTTCCCCGTGGACACGCACGTGAAGCGGCTCGCCTACCGGCTCGGGTTCACCACGAAGGCGGACCCGGACAAGGTGGAAGCCGATATGCAGGCCGTGCTGCCGTCGGAGCGGTGGGCCCTGGGCCACCAGCTCCTGGTGTGGCACGGGCGGCGGACCTGCTTTGCCCGCTCGCCCGCGTGTGAGCGCTGCGTCGTCGCGGACCTGTGCCCGAAGAAGGGCGTGAAGGTCCAGAAGGACGCCGGCGCTACGGAGACGCCGGCGCGCTCGCCTCGCGCTCGCGCGAAGTCTTGAGGCGCTTCATCCGCTTGCGGATGAACTCGCGCTTCAGGGACGAAATGTGGTCCACGAAGACGGTGCCGTTGAGGTGGTCCGTCTCGTGCTGCACCGCGATGGACAGCAGCCCGTCACAGCGCAGCGTCTGCTCCTGACCGTCCGGGTCCAGGAACTTCACGGTGACCACGGCGGCCCGGTCGACATCCGCGGCCTCACCAGGGATGGACAGGCAGCCCTCGTTGTAGGTCGTGTCGCCTTCCATGGCGATGATCTCCGGATTGATCATCGCAACGGGCTTCAGCTCCGGCTGGCTGTGCGTGGTGTCCAGCACGATGACGCGCTGGAGCACGCCGATTTGCGGGGCGGCCAGGCCCACGCCTTCAGCGGAGTACATCGTTTCGAACATGTCCTTCACCAGCGTGCGGGTGGAGTCATCCACCTTCGCCACCGGCTTGGCCTTCTGTTTCAGGACAGGGTCGGGCCAGATGAGGATCTCACGGACCATGGACGCCGTCTTAATCTCCCCGGAGCGGACGGGCAACCGCCCCGGGTGGGCCGCCCTGCACTCCCGGGAGGCCGTCCGTCCGACGGGCGTCAGTCGAGCAGGCTTCGGGCGTACTCCGAGCGCAGCCGGTCGTCTCCCAGGGCCTGGGCGGCCTCGGCGAGCACGGTGCGGATCTGCTGCGCACGGTGCTGGAGCGCCGGGTCGGGATGCCCCGCGAAGCGCAGCGGGTGGAACTCGGCGGCCAACAGCTCGTAGGCGCGTTTGACCTCCTCGCCCCCCGCCGAGCGGGCCAACCCCAGCACCGCGAAGTAGTCCGCGTCCTGGATCTCCTCGAACTTGGCTTCCAGGCGCCGGACGTCCAGCTCCGGCGGCAGGTCGCCCGCGTCTTCATCCGTCGCGGGCTCCAGCGAGACGAGCCCCAGCGTCCGCGCCACCGCGAGCGACTTCAATGCCGAGTCCTGCGGCAGCCCCGCGCCCAGGAGCAGCGCCTCCAGCGTGTGCTCTCCGTCCACCTGGGACAGGAGTTGGAGGTCCCGCGAAGGCAGGCCGAAGTCATCCGGGGCCAGGTGGATGTCGCCGCGGGTGACGCGCGCGCGCAGGCTCCCGGCGGCCTCCAGCAGGGATTCGGAGGTGAGGGTGTTGCGCAGGGCCTCGGCCAACAGGTGCAGCGGCGGACGCGTGGCGGCGGCAAGCGCCACCTCGTGCGGCGCCGGCTCCGATACCAGGCGGTAGAGCGTCGAGGGCTCCGCCAGCGCGTCCAGGAAGACCTGCTCGGTGTAGCGCTGGACCAGGGGCACGGCTTCGGACTCCCGCAGGTAGCCCCGGCCCCGCAGTGCGTCCAGCAGCGCGGCCGTGGTGGCGCTGCGCACCAGCCGCAGCTCGCCTTCCTGCCGCGCGTCGATGAGCCCGTCCGCGCGGGCCCGGTCGACCAACGTCTCCCCTTGCGCGGAGGAGACGGCCCCCACCAGCGCCCCGTCCCGCAGCCAGAGGACGCGCAGGGCGTTCATCACCTTCAGCTCCAACCGCATCTCCATGCGGGCCTCACAGAGCCGGAGCACCAGCTTCGTCAGGCCATCCTGGGTGACGCTGCCACTGCGGGCCACGGCCAGCTCGGGTCTGCCGGGAGGTGCTTCCAGGGGCAGCATGGATGCTCGGGCCTGGGCAGCGGCTTCCTCCGCGTCTCGGAGCGCGCGCTCCTCCAGCTCCAGGCGTTCGCGCTCGGAGCGGGCTCGCTGTTCGGCGGACTCGGTGCGCAGTGCCTCCAGGGATTGTTCGAGGGACTCGCGTGCTTCACGCTCTTTCGCCAAGTTCTCTCGGGACTGCTGGTGCTCCAGGCGGAGCTCGGCGAGTTCCTCGGAGATTCGGGTGTTCTCCGCGAGGAGCCGGGACTCGGACTCGCTGCGGGCGCGGGACTCTTCTTCGAGCCGGGATTCCAGCGTCGCTCGCTGCGTTGCCTCCGCGTCCAGGCGGACTTCGAGGGCCGTTCGGTGGCGGCCTTCGGCCTTCGCGCGGGCGGTCGCTTCGGCTTCGGCCTGGGCGGATTGCTGGACGCGAGCTTCGGCCTCGGCACGGCGCTTCGCCTCGGCTTCGGCTCGGGCTTCCGCCTCCTCGGCGGACTTCAGGGCGGCTTCGGCGCGGGCTTCCGCTTCGTGCCGTGCCTGGGCCTCGGATTCAGCCTGGGCGGCGGCGGTGACGCGGTGTTCTTCTTCCGTTCGGGCACGTGCCTTCTCGGCGGCGAGGGACTCTCCTTCTCGCCTTGCCTGTGCTTCTGCTTCGGCGCGCTGCTGGGCCTCCTGCTCGGCGCGAGATTCCGCTTCAGCACGGGCCTGCGCTTCGCGCTCGGCGCGGGCTTCGGCTTCGGCGCGGGCCTGCGCTTCACGTTCGGCTCGGGCTTCGGCTTCCGCGCGGCGCTCCGCCTCCGCGGTAGCCTGTGCTTCCGCCTTCTCGCGAGCCTGGGCCTCCGCCTTCGCGAGCACCTCGGCTTCGGCGCGCAACGTGGCCTCGTGCTCGGCGCGGGCCTCGGCTGCGGCTCGGGCCTCGGACTCACGAGAAGCACGCGTGTCTGCGTCGGTTCGCGAGGACGCCTCGCTCTCCGCACGGACCTCGATTGCCGCACGCAACTTCGCCTCGCGCTCGGCGCGGGCCTCTATTTCGGACCGTGCGGCGACCTCTGCTTCGGCGCGGGCATCGGCTGCGGCTCGCGCCTCGGCCGCGATTTCCGCGCGGGCTTCGGCTTCGCGTCGCGCGACGGCCTCGCTTTCAGCTCGGGCCTCCGCGGCTTGCCGTGCTGCTGCTTCGCTCTCGGCTCGAGCCTCCGCGGCTTTCAGCGCGACGGCCGAAATCTCAGCTCGAGCACCGTCGTCCTTCAATGCGGCAGCCGCGCTCTCAGCTCGGGCTTCGGCTTCTTGCAATGCGGCTACTGCGCTCTCAGCTCGGGCTTCGGCTTCTTGCAATGCGGCTACTGCGCTCTCAGCTCGGGCCTCGGCTTCTTTCAGCGCAGCTGTCGTGCGCTCAGCGTGGGCTTCGGCTTCAAGGCGTACAGCGGCGCCTTGCTCCGCTCGGGCTTCGGCCTCCGCCCGGGCCGCAGCCTCGCTGCTAGCCTGGGCCTCTGCGTTTGCACGTAGCTCCGCTTCTTGCTGAGCCCGAGCTTCCGCCTTCTTCGCGCGGGCCTCTGCGTTCGCACGGGCCTCCGCTTCCAATCCGGTGCGCGCATCAGATTCGGAGGTGACGCGGGCTTCCGCTTCCTCACGTGCTCGTGTCTCGGCTTCGGCTCGGGCTTCCGCCGCCTGGCGAGCCAACGCCTCGGCTTCAGCACGCGCCTCCGCTTCCACGCGCGCCGTTGCCTCAATCTCGGCCCGGGCTTCTGCCTCGGCACGCGCCGCTGCTTCAATCTCTGCTCGGGCCTCGGCCTCGGCACGCGCCGTGGCGATGGACTCCAGACGCGCCTCGGCGTCCACGCGAGCCGCGGACTCAATCTCCGCCCGGGCATCCGCCTCAGTCAGAGCCGTCGCGACCGATTCCACCCGGGCGTCGGCTTCGGCGCGCACCGTGGCCTCAATCTCCGCTCGCGCGGAGGCCTCGGCAAGCGCCGCCTCCGCTGACGCCAGCCGTGCTTCGGCATCCACGCGGGCCGCGGATTCAATCTCGGCTCGAGCCTCGGCCTCGGCCAGCGCCGTGGCCACGGACTCCACACGGGCGTCCGCACCGTTCTCCGCCTGCACGCGCGCCTCGGCGTCAGCCAGGGCCCGAGCAATCCGTTCCGATTGGGCTTCCGACTCCGCCAACGCACGCGCAGCCTGCTCCGCGCGAGCCTCTGCCTCCGCCTGTGCACGCCCCGCCAGCTCCGCGCGAGTCTCTACTTCCTCAAGGGCTCGCGACAGGCTCTGCGCACGCGTGTCCGCTTCGAGCCGCGACTGGGCCTCCACCTCGGCGCGGGCCTCCGCGGCCTCGCGGGCACGAGCCTCCGCGTCGATGCGCGCTTCCGACACCGCGGTCAGGTCCTCGGCGGACTCGACCCGGCGCTCCGCGGTCTGACGCGCCTTGGACTCCGATTCGGCGCGGGCCTCCGAAACGACTCGCCCCGCGGCCTCCGACTCCAGGCGCGCTTCGAGCGCCTGCAATGCCTGCGTGCTCGCCGCGGCGCGAAGCTCCGCTGCCTCACGGGCCTGCGTCTCTGCCTCCGCGCGGGCCTCTGCGTCGATGGCCCGCAGCTCCGCCTCCGCGCAGGCATCCTCGAACCGGCGGACCTGGGCCTCCACCTCGGCGGTGAGCGTCTCCGCTTCCTCGCGGAGGCGGACTTGCGCTTCCAGCTCCTCGCGCAGCGCCGACAGGTCGCCAGTCTCCTGCGCGTCGCCCGCGAGGGCCGCCCTGGCGGCGCCCCTGGACGAAGGCGACTCCCGCTGACGGAGCCCTTCCAGCGCCGCTTCGGCTTCCGCCCGCAGCAAGGACTCCCGCGAGCGCTCCTCTTCTTCCGCCTCGAGCCGCTCCTGGAGCCCCTGGACCTGCTGCTCGAGTTCGCGGCGCAGCGCGGCTTCCCGCTCCAGCGCCTCGGTGACAGAGCTCACACGCGCGTGAGCTTCCTCGAGCTGGCGCTCCGCTTCCTCCTGCTGGGCCTGCCACTGCGCCATCAGCGCGGGAACCGCGAAGCCTCCGGCGCCTGGGGCGGGCGTCTCGACGACAGGCGGCGCCTCTGGCGCGGGGCTCGACGCCTCCGCGTCCGAGTCGAACCAATCCTCCCCGATGCTGCGAGGCTCCTCCTTCGGCGTCTCAGTGGACTCCCCGTCGAACCAGTCATCCCCCACGCCCGACGCCTGCGGCTCCTCGTCATCCTGGGACGGGCCTGAAGCAGATTGCAGCTCCGCCTCCAGCAACTCCCAGTTGGACGCGGAGACCGCCGCCGCGTCCGGCTCCGGCGTGTCCGCGGGCTCACCGAGCGCCGCCTCCGTGCCCCACGTGTCTTCAGTCTCCGATGACGGTGATTGCGGCTCGGCGTCCGCCGCCAGCTTGGGCTCCGTGGACGGCGCCTCACCGGGTACATCGCCCGCACCATCCCCCCCCGAGCCCACGCGCCCTGCGTGCTCCATCTCGGGGTCCGGAGGCAGCTCCGTCCAGGGCGAGCCCTCCGTGCTCACGGAGTCGAAGGAAGGCCCGCCGCGCATGGCAGCCAGCTCTGCCTCCGCCGCGGAGAGGGCATCCCCCGCCGGGGCCTCCGGCGTGTCGACGTCGAAGAACCCCTCATCGCCCAACCGAGGCGCCAGGGCCGCCGTGCGCATCGAAGGCTGAGAAACAGCCTCCTCCGTCCAAGCCAGTTGTCCCACTGGCGGCGCATCCTCGGCCGGCGCGGCGTCCTCTCCCTCAAGCCCCGCGGACGCTCCCTGCGCGTCGTCTCCGGCCGTCTCAGCGTCCACGGCCGAGCCCCAGTCCTGCCCCTGCGAAGGCTCGCCCCATCCATCCGAAGAATCCGGAGCAAGCGCCGAGTCGATGGAGGCCATCGCCTGGGCTTCCACCTCCAGGTGGGCCCGCTCCATGGCGGTGTCCAGGTCGCGCGTGCTCTGACGCTCGCGTTTCTGCGCCGCCTCGTGAGCGGAGCGCTCCGCGTCCGTCATGGCCGCCAGCTCCCAGTCCGTCTGGTGCAGCGGCGCCAGGTCCCCAAAGAGCGCATTCGCCAGCGCGGAGTCGCCCGCCACCGAGGGCGGTGGGGTCGCGTGCCAGGACTCCGTCTCCGCACCCGTGGCCGCCGAGCCACCACCAGACGGAGGCAGCTCCCGGTTCTCCACCACGTGCCATGCGTCCGCATCCGCGGGGGCATTGACCAGCGAATCCACCAGCTCGACGAAGGCCGCCCCTTCCAGCGGCAGTTGGGCCACGGGGGCGCTGAAGCCGGGGATGGACTCGCCCAGGAGCAGCACCCGGGCCGACTTGCCATCCGGGTGCTGGAGCAACTCCTCCAGCACGAGATGGCCCCGGCCACTCTCCACGCCGGGCGCGAGCACGAGCAGCACGGGCAGGTGGTGCCCGTACGCAATGAGGGCATCCGCGGCGGAGGTGGCGAGGATGACCTCGTACCCTTCACGCGTGAGCAGGCGCCGCACGGCGGCGATATTGGCGATGTCGTCGTGGACGAGAAGGACCGGTGCGCCCATGGGGGGGCACCGAGTCTACAGCATGGCCCCCGGATCCACGTCGATCACGACCTTCACCGCGGAAGGAACATCGACCAGGGCCGCTTCCAGCCGGGCGAGCAGCGGGGCGAGCGCCGTATGCGTTGGCCCCTTCAAGAGGAGCTGCCAGCGCGTCTTGCCACGGATGCGGGAGATGGGCGCCAGGGCCGGCCCCAGCATGCGGACCCCCGCGGACGCAGGGGGCATGTGCCGGGAGACGATGTTCCCCAGGGAGCGCGCCACACTGGCCGTCTGTTCGGGGTGCTCCCCCTCCAGGCGGACGGCGGCCATGCGTGAATAGGGAGGGTAGGCCAGCGCCTTGCGCCACTCCAGTTCTTGATTGGCGAAGCCGTCGAAGTCATGGGCCAGCACGCGCCGCACCGGCTCCGCGTCCGGATTGTAGGTCTGCACCAGCACCCGGCCCGGGTCCTTGCCCCGGCCCGCGCGGCCGGACACCTGGGTGAGCAGATGGAAGGTGCGCTCGGCGGCACGGAAGTCCGGGATGGAGAGGGACGTGTCCGCCATGACGACACACACCAGCGTCACGCCTGGAAAGTCGTGCCCCTTGGCCACCATCTGCGTGCCCACCAGGACATCCAGTTCCCGGCGCGCGAACGAGGCCAGCATCTCCGTCAGCCGCTCGGCGCTGCTGGCCGAGTCCCGGTCCAACCGGGCGACACGCGCGGTGGGGATGCGCTCCAGCACCTCCGCCTCCACACGCTCGGTGCCGATGCCCAGCTTGAGCATGGGGCCCGTGCACTCCAGACACTGCTCCGGCACCGGCATGGCCAGGCCGCAGTAGTGGCACACCACCCGGTTCTGCGAGCGGTGGTGCGTGAGGCACACGTCACACTCGCTGCACTTGAGCGACAGGCCACACACCTCACACAGAAGGACGGTGCTGTGGCCCCGGCGGTTGAGGAAGAGGATGACCTGCTGACCGCGGCCAATCGTCTCCGCCATCGCCTCCAGCAACGGAGGACTGAGGATGGGCGCCTCTTCCGTCACCACGCCCTCACGCGGACGCTCCACGCGCAGGTCCACCAGCTCGATGGTGGGCATGGGCCGGTCATCCACGCGGTGCTTCAGCTCCAGGAGCTGGTAGCGCCCGCGCTTCACGTTCTCCAGCGTCTCCAGCGCGGGCGTTGCCGAACCCAGCACCACCACCGCGCCGGCCTGCTTGCCGCGCACGACGGCCAGGTCGCGCGCCTGGTAGCGCAGCTTCTCCTCCTGCTTGAAGGACGGGTCGTGCTCCTCGTCAACGACGATGAGCCCCAGGTTGTCCACCGGCGCGAACACCGCCGAGCGCACGCCCACGGCAATCTTCACGTCGCCGCGGCGCAGCGCCTGCCAGTGGAAGAGCCGCTCCCGGTCCTTCAGCGCCGAGTGCAGCACCGCCACCTCCGCGCCGAAGCGGCTGCGGAAGCGGCCCACCAGCTGCGGCGTCAGCGCGATTTCCGGCACCAGGATGAGGCTGCCCTTCCCCAGCGACAGCGCATGCTCGGCCGCGCGCAGGTACACCTCCGTCTTCCCGCTGCCGGTGACGCCGTGCAGGAGGAAGGGCTGGAAGGTGGCCGCGTCCAGGGCCGCGCGCAGCACCACGCCCGCCGCGTCCTGCTCCGGCGTGAGGTGGTCCGGACGGCCCTGAATCAGGCCCTCCTTCACGCTGGCCTCCACCGTCTTCTCCTCCAGCCGGGCGAAGCCGCGCGTGGCCAGCTTCTTCAGCGTCTCGCGCGCGCCTGGAATCGCGTGGGCGACCTCTTCCAGCGGCGCGCTGCCTCCCACGGCCAGCAGATACGCGAGCGCGGCGGACTGGGCGGGCGCGCGAGACAGCTCCGGCGGCACCTCGTTGACGAGCGCCACCGCGAAGTGCTGCACGTCCGGCCTGGCTTCCTTCTCATCCACAGCCTTCGACAGGCCAGGCGGCAGCGCGCCGCGAATCACCTCACCCAGCGGATAGCGGTAGTGCACGGCCGCGAAGCGCAGCAGCGCGATGAGGTCCTTGGGCAAGGACGGAGAGTCCTCCAGCACGCGCTGGACGGCCTTGAGCCGCACCTTCTCGCCAGTCGGCGGAGACGCGGGCCCCAGGTAGAAGCCCAGCGCCGTGCCCCGGCCGAAGGGCACCAGCACGCGCTGCCCCGGCTCCAGGCGGCCCGCCAGCTCGTCCGGCAGGGTGTAGGTGAACTCGCCCCGGACGGGGCGGCCAACGGCGATGGAGGCCAGGACGGGAGTGCTCACTTCGGCGCGCACTGTAGCGGCGGCGGCGGGCTCGGACAGTTCCCGGCGGCTTTTCACACCGGAGGTGCGCACCGCCCTGGAACCCCGCGTCGTGGGGGCCTTCGCGGGCGCCGCGTCCGCCCCGCTCCACAAGGGTCGCTGTTCCATGACACTCCCTTCAACCACCACCCCGGCCCCATCCGTCCTGCTACCGGGGTCCACAGTGCGCGAAGGGTCTGACATTCCCCACCGGGTCCCGCCGTGGGACGGAACCCGGAGTGTCAGGAGGTCACTTCGGGGCTCAGGCCCCGGTGACCTTCTTCCACGAAGGACGGCTCCGGACGCGCTCCCACCAGGCCGCCACGTTCGGGTACTTACCGACGAGCTCCGCGCCGCCCGCGGCGACGAAGAAATCCATGTAGGGCATCCACGTCACCTCGGCGAGCGAGAAGCCGTCTCCCGCCAGGTACTGCTGCTTGCCCAGCACCGGCTCGATGATGCCGAAGACGCGCTCGACGCCCTGCAGGCCCTCGCTGATGCGCGCCTCGTCCGGCGTGCCGCCGCCCATCACCTTCTTGAAGAGGCGCTCCCAGATGACCTTCATCGCGGAGGGCGAGAAGTAACACTGCTCCACGCTGATGAACTGCTCCATGCGCGCGTACGCATGCACGTCGGACGGCGTCAGCGAGGGCCCCGGCAGCTTGCGGTCCAGATAGCGGATGATGGCGCGCGACTCGTAGAGCTTGAAGCCGTCATCGTCCTCGAAGGCGGGGATGACGCCGAAGGGGTGGTGCTCCATGTACGCGGGGCTCTTCTGCTCCCCCTTCGTGAGGTCGACGACGACGAGTTCCGCCTCCTGGCCCTTCTCCGCCAGGGTGGTGAGGACCGAACGCGTGGCAGTGCTCATCGGGAGGCCGTACACCTTCATGGGACATTCCTCTGCGTGGCGGGCCGGGGAAAGTCCCGGCCAGGCGGGGCCAGACTCTTCATGGCCGCCGCCAGCGCCGCAAGGAATTCAGGAAAGTGGCGGCATTGACTACAGGGTGAAGAGCGAGTCGGGCAGGCTGGCCCGGTTGTCCCCCTTCAAGGCGGTGAAGCGCAGGTTGCGCTGACCGCCGCGCCACACCTCGATGGTGCGGGGCAGCCACTCCCCCGTGGCGGGCGAGTTGTAGTCCAGGAAGCGGACGTCCCAGGCCGTCCCCGACGCGTCCGAGTAACGCACCCGGGCCGGGCGGAAGGAGTCCTTGTAGACCCAGAACTGCGGGCGGCCCTCGGCCATGTCGCCGATGACGTAGGCCACCTCGCCGCCGAAGCGCGCCAGTCCGGTGCGCCCCGTGTCGATGCCCAGGCCCTGGAGGTGGCGAATCACCGCCTCCTTCAGTTCCTGCACGTTGCCGCTGCCCGTGGCGAGCAGCGGGCACACCTGCGAGACAAGCGCCGACATGGAGGGAATCTCGGTCCCCTGCACGCGACGGCGGCCACCCGACTGGACCACGGAGGACTGGGCATTGCCGTCGGGCACGGAGGCCTCGAAGCGGCAGCGTCCGGGCACGCGGATGGACAGCACGCCGTCACCCTGCACCTCCGGGCGGTCCGTGGGCGTCCCCAGCGCGGCGCCGGCCTCCTTGACGGCCGGACCTCCGAAGCTGAGGGAGCCTTCCACGCGCAACGTGGACAGCCTCAGCTCGGCGCGCTCCGCCGACATGCGGCGGATGATGGAGCTGCCGGGCAGCACGTAGGCCGCCGCGGCGAAGGAGACCAGGACAGCGAGGAGTGCAACGGTGCGCTTCACGGCTTCTCCGTCTTCACGACTTCACGCATGTACTCGAGCAGCCCGGCACGCAGGTCCGGACGCTTGAGCGCGTAGGCGATGTTGGCCTTCAGGTACCCCACCTTGTCGCCCGCGTCATAGCGCTGACCCTTGAAGCGGTAGCCGAGCAGCCCCTTCGACTGCTGGAGCGTGGCCAGGCCGTCGGTGAGCTGGATTTCGCCGCCCACACCCGGCGTCTGGTTCTCCAGGATGGGGAAGATGTCGGGCGGCAGCACGTAGCGGCCGATGACGGCGAGGTTGGAGGGCGCAGTGCCCTTCTTCGGCTTCTCCACGATGCGGTCGATGCGCATGACGCCATCACCCAGGTCCGTGCCCGCGGCGATGCCGTACATGTGCGTCTCACTCTCCGGCACTTCCATGAGCGCGATGACCGCCTGGTTGTACTGGCGGTACACGCGAGCGAGCTGGCGGATTCCCGGCTCCTCGGCATCAATCATGTCGTCGCCCAGCAGCACGCCGAAGGGCTCGTCGCCGATGACGCTCTTGGCGCACAGCACCGCGTGGCCCAGTCCCTTGGGCTCCTTCTGACGGATGCTGACGACGCGCACGAGGTCCGCGATGGCGCGCAGCTTGTCGGCCTCGGAATCCTTGCCGCGCGCACGCAGCGTCGTCTCCAGTTCGAAGCCGATGTCGAAGTGGTCCTCGATGGCGCCCTTGCCGCGGCCATTGATGAGGACGACATCCTCGATGCCGGCGGATACCGCCTCTTCCACGATGTACTGGAGCGTCGGAGTATCGACGATAGGCAGCATCTCCTTGGGAACCGCCTTGGTCGCCGGCAGGAAGCGCGTGCCCAGGCCGGCTGCCGGGATGACACACTTGCGGATGAGGGGCTCTACCTTCGAGGTTTTGGAGGCCATGAGGGCTGGGAATCTATTGATGGCCCCTGACCCCATCAAGCTGGATAGGATGGACTTGTCATGTTGCTCCGCGCCTTGGTGCTGATTGCCCTTTGTGTGTCCACTACCGCTCTGGCGCAACCCGCCGAGGACCTTCGCGATGTCATGAGCGCACGCGCCTATGGCATGGGCGGCGCCTACCGTGCCCTGGGGCTGGGCACGGACGCCATCATGGGCAATCCAGCGGCGATGGTCCTCTACCCGTCCTACCGGGTTGAAGGCACCGGCGCGTGGGATACGCGGCGGAAGGAAGGGTTGCTGGGCGTCTCCGTCGTCGACGCCGCCACGAGCCGCCTGGGGATGGGCGTGGACTACCACTGGGTGAGCGTGGGGCGCGGCGGCGCGCGCGCCAGCGCCCACCTCAGCTCGATGGGCGTGGGAATGCCCATCAGTCAGGCGCTCATGCTCGGCGCCACGGTGCGTTATCTGCGCATGAGCGGCCAGTCGCGGTTCGCCAACTCCGTCACCGGCGACGCGGGCCTGATACTCCGGCTGTCGCCGTCACTGATGGCGGGCTTCTCCGCGCACAACATCGTGGACACTGGCAATGAGGAGCTGACGCGCTACTACTCGGCGCACGTCGGGGTGATGACGGGGCTGCTGACGCTCGCAGGCGACGTGCGCGCGGACTTCACGACGAACGACACCAAGACGTTCACGTACCACGGCGGTCTGGAGTACATCCTGGGCGAGCTGTTCCCGGTGCGCATGGGCTACTCCTACGACGGCTTCACGCGGACGTCGCAAATCAGCACGGGGCTCGGCTTCATGTCCGAGGGCGGAGGCGGCCTGGACTTCGGCTACCGCCACGACCTGGGCGGCCCCAAGGGGCGCATGCTGGCGCTCACCATCAAGCTGAACATGAACTGAGTCAGCGCGGCGCCCGGAGCGGCAGGTAGCGCTCCGACGCGGCGAAGCGCAGCAGCTCCACCAGCTCCGCCTCGTTGCCCCGGCGGGTCCGCAGGACGGACAGCGCGGGGCCAATGCTCCCGCAGGCCACCAGGCCCGCGCGGTTGGCGGAATCCCGCGCGGCATCCGCGAGCGCCGAAGCCTTGAAGTTCTGGGTGCCGGGTTCCAGCAAGGCCATCGCGCGCTCCAGGGCGCGCGGCGACAGGGACTCGCGCACCACGCGGGCCTCGGCTCCGGACGCACGCGGGTCCTTCAGCACGGTGGCCAGCAGCGCCAGGGCGCGGAGGAGCTGGCCCCCCTTGAGGGCCCGGAGCGCGAGCAGGTCCGGCGACAGGGACAGCAAGGCGCGGCCCACGTGGAAGCGCAGCTCCGGGAGCGGCATGGGCTCACGCAGCAGGAGCCGGCCCACGAGGAGGCGCGGGTGGCCCGCGTGCACGGCGGTGAAGGGCGGGCCGTCGTCCTCTGCGAGCACGAGTTCGGGCAGGTGGACGTCCAGCATCCGCGCGGCGGTGTGCAGCGCGTCGAGCACGGCGGGCGCGCAGGGGCCCGCGGTGGCGCGCATCAGCTCCGAGGAGCCGGCGGCGCGGCCCTCCGCTGGGAACAGGCGGCAGAGCGCGATTCCGGTGCAGGCCAGCAGTTCGCCCGAGGGCGTGCGCAGACCGGGGTGACGCAGGCCAGCGCGTTCGTCGGAGGTCAGCGGTGGACGCTGGCCGCGCGGCGCGGGCGTTTCGAGCCCGTCGAGCGCATTGGCGATTTCGCGCATGAGCGAGGCACGCGCCGGGTCTCCTCGCTGGTCGAAGTACTCGGCGAGGAGTCGATAGGGCTTCGCGTCGAGCGGACGCTCGCGGATGTGCCGGAAGGCATCGGGCTCGGTGTCCGGTGACGGCACATAGGCGGGCGCGGGTGATTCGCGCGGGTCCGTGACGCCGGGGACAGGCCGAGGAGGCTCGGGCGCCGCGGGTGGCTTCGCGATGAACGTGCGGCCCGGCGCCGGGGCGGAAACCGTGCCCTCCGGGCGCGCGCGGACAACGCGGCGCACCGGGTCCATCCGGCCGGGGGGCGCTTCCCAGGAGATGACGCGGGTCTCCGGGACGGGGGCATCACCGAGGTCCATGACCTCGCCTGTGATGAGGTCGGTGGCCCGAGGGCGCTGGGCTCGAGCCTCCGCGTCGCGAGAAGCAGGCCCTTGCTCCACTTCGCTTCCGGACGCGGCGGCGCGTGGCGCGGCCTTGTCTCCGCGCGAGGGCGCGGGGGCGCGTTGAGCAGCCGGCGCCTTGGGGGCAACGGCGGCGTCCGCGGACTCAGCGGGAGCGCGTGGCGGCGGAGCGGCTGTGTTGCCCGGGGATGAAGGCGGGTTGCGGGCCTCGCCCCTGGGGGAGGACGCGGCTGCACGTGCTTCTGCCTTGGGAGGCGATGCGGCGAAGGCTTCCGATGGAACACGCGGTTCACCTTGCGCTGGCGAGACGGTGGCGCGCGCCGCGCCCTTGGGAAGCGGCGCATCCGCGTCGGAACGGGCCTCCCGCCTCCCCTTCCGCCCCGAAGAAGGGACGGGCTCCGGCGAAGCCTTGCGGCCCTGCTCCACCGCGGCGCCCGGGGCATTTCTCCCGACTTCATCGCGGGTTGGCTCCACGCTTTCGGACGCGGATGGAGCAACCCCGATGTCCGTGGTGGACGCATCCTCGTTGGCGAGGCTCTGGAGGTTTCCGGACGATTGCGTCAGCACCGGGGGCGCCGCGATGAGTGGCGCACGGGGGCCGCTCGACTCACGGCGAGGAGCCGCGGAGCGCGGCGGCTCGGGGGGCGGCACTTCACGCTCTGCGCGTGCCTGCCGGATTCCCTCCGCCCGGCGGGCGTAGACCTGCGCGCGCTCGGGATTGCCCATCACCTCGCGCCACAGACGCGCGAGCCGGTCCCAGGTGCGCTCCCGCTCCGCCTCGTCGTCCATGGCGGTGGCCGCATGTTCCAGGGCCCAAGCGGCCTCGCCCAGGAGGTCACGAGCGAGGAGACGCTCCACGAGCATCAGCCACGCTTCCTTGTGGCCCGGCTCGTAGCGCACGGCCTGACGCAACTCCTCGAGCGCGGCATCGGCGTCGCCCTGGGCATCCAACGTGGCGACCAGCTCCAGCCGGGCCTGACGCGCGGCGGGCCCTCGGGATTCGCGGGCGAGCTGCGCACGCAGAAGCCGGCTGAGCACCGTCGTGTCGCCGAGCTTTCGCGTCAGCGTCGTGAGCTGCACGCGCGCCTGCTCACTGTCGGGACTCTCCGTGAGCACCTCGCTCCAGGCCCACTGCGCGAGCCGCCAATCGCTCAGCGACTCCTCCGCGACCTGAGCCAGGACACGCAGCGCTTCCACGCGGTCCAGCGCACGGCGGGGTGCCGCCGCCAGTGCCACCCGGAGCCGTTCCGCGATGGACGGACGTTCCGCGTCCGACACACAGCGGAGCATCCCCGCGAGCACGGGAAGCAGTCCCGGCGCGGAGGACTCCGCCGCCTCGAAGTCCGCGCGAGCCTTCTTCAGCTCGCCCATGTGGAGCCAGCGCTCGCCCCGTGTGAGCAGAGCCCCCGCACGTGCGCGGCCAGCGGGCGCGCGCCGGATGGCCTCGTCCAGCGCACGGCGGACGAGGGATGCGTCCCCTCTCGCGGCGAGCAACCGCACCTGATCTCGAAGCGCGGCGCGGTCCCCCGTCAGCTCCACGATTTCCCGGTACATGCGAGCGGCGCCCGCGGGGTCGTGGAGCTCGTTCTCCATCACCTCCGCGAGGCGCGCCAACGCATCGGCGCGCAGGGACGCGTCCTTCGCCCGGTCCGCTCGCTTGAGGTAGAGCTGAGCCAGCTCGGCCCAGGCCCGTCGAGCGATGAGCTGAGCCTCGACCTTCTGCGAGCGGGTCAGCTCCTCGGTGTCTTCTTCACGAGGCCCCGCGCTCGCCTCGGAAGCGCGGCCTTTCTTGTTCGATGCATCGCCAGAAGCCGAGGCGAGCGCTGCCTCCAGCTCCGCCAACGACACCTCCATGGTGCCTGAGCGGGCATCCGGCTCGGGTGCGGCACTGGACGTGATTCGAGGTGGCAGCGCCTCGGACGGGGGCGGGGTCTTCCGCCGCTCGCTCTTCGAAGAGGCAGGAGTCTGCTGGCGCGGTGGAGGACTCGATACATCCGCGCCGACGAGAAAGGGCTGTGCCTCCGAAGTGACTTCACTTTCGTCGGCATCGTCAAAGCGAGCGACAGGCGCAGGCGCGACCGCGTCGTCGTCTGGGGCATCGGCCCAAGGCACGGGCAGTGGCGCGCGCCCCGGAACAAACGTCTTGGCCACACCTGAAGACGGGGGCATGGCGACGTCCCCTAGCGCGGGCATCTCCACTTCCGTCTTGCGCGCCTCGAAGTCAGATGCCCCCGGTGGAACAACCACCGCCGGCATTTCCACGACAGTCCTGGGTGCTTCGGAAGCAGAGGTACCGCGCGGAGTCACCGCGGGTAATTCCACCGCCGGCATCTCCAACACCGTCTTGAGCGACTCAGTGGGTGGCGCCTTCACGGGCGGCGGACGCGCATCGGTATCGGGCAGCGCTTCGCCCCCCTTGGACGAAGCCGTCGCGCTCACATCAGCCCCAGGCGGTGGAACGGAAATCGACACAGGCCCACGTTGTTCCGAGACGGGCGGAGCTTCCGCCTGAAGCCCATCCGCGCCGCGCGCAGGTGACACGGCCGCAGGCGCTCCTCCACCCACCGCTGGGAACTGCGACACCGAAGACCGCGAACGTGCCTCCACCGCACCGACCGTGGAAGCTGATGCCGAGACCGCCCTCGCGGAGAGCGGCGGCCCCACCACCGTTTCGATGAGGTAGACGGCGTCGTCATTCTCCCAAGAGGCCGCGGCCTGCGCGCCTTCTCTCCGCGCTGGGAGCTTCGCCAGCACACCCTCCTCGTCCTCATCCACCTTCGGGGCGCTCGCACCAGCGTCAGGCACCGCCTTGCCCCCGATGCGCGCACGCAACACCTGGAGCACGCGCCGGGCACGCCGGTCCTCGGGCCATTCCACCAGGAGGGCTTCGAGCGCGGCGGCGGCACGCGGCAGTTGGTCCACCCGTCGCAGCACCCGCGCGAGCTGACGCCGGACCGCGCGCCTGCTGGAGACCACCGTAGGCGCCACCTCCAGCAAGGTGATGGCCGCCGCCTCCGTGCCCGCCAGCAGCGCCATGCGCACAATTCCGGCGGCCAGGCGCGGCGTCATCGGCAAGGTCCGGCTGGCGCGCGCAAGCTCTCCGAACGCACGCGCGGCGGAGCCCTCTCGCAACTGCCGGGCCGCGGACCGGAAGTGCCGGTCCACCACTTCGCTGACATCCTCCGCGGGCTTGATGTCGGACGCGCCGGGCTGCAGCGCCGCCTGTCGGACCGCTGCGGGCTCCGGCGTGCCGGCGCTCTTGCCGTTTCTCACGCCACCCATGGGTGCAGCAGTCTACACACAACGATGCCCGTTCCGGCTGTTAGTGTCCTCCTCCCCGCGCGAAACGCCGAAGCCACTGTGGCCCGCGCCGTCCGCAGCCTCTTGACGGGCACCGTCCGCGACCTCCGCGTGTTCGCGGTGGACGACGGCTCCACGGACGGTACGCGTGAAGTGCTGACCGACCTGGCGGCGAGCGACTCGCGAGTGGAAGTCCTTGACGGCCGGGGCCAAGGCCTGGTGGCGGCGCTGAACCTGGCGCTGCGTGAAGCCACCTCCCCCTACGTGGCCCGGATGGACGCGGATGACGAGGCCCTTCCCAAACGCCTGGAGGCAAGCCTCACCGCCCTGGAGGCGGAACCCGGGTTGGCCGGCGTGGGCACGGCCGTGGAGCTGTTCCGGGATGACAAACCCGTGAGCCCCTCGCTCCAGGCCTATGCCATGTGGCTCAGCGGGCTCACCTCCGCAGAGCGACTCGACCGGGAGCGCTTCATCGAAAGCCCCCTGTGCCACCCTTCCGTCTGCCTGCGCCGGGACGCCCTGGTGGCCGCGGGAGGCTGGCGGGACGGCGACTTCCCGGAGGACTACGCGCTGTGGCTGGAGCTGCTGGACCGGGGCTTCGGGCTGCGCAACCTGCCCGAGGTATTGCTTCGCTGGCGCGACAGCGACGGGCGGATGACGCGAACGGACCCGCGCTATGCCGTCAAGCGCTTCATGTGGACGAAGGCGCGCTACCTGACGCGAGGCCGTGGCCCCCTGGCGGACGGGCGCCCCTGCACGGTGTGGGGCGCGGGCCCGAGCGGCAAGACGCTGACGTACTTCCTCCACCAGGAAGGCGTCCGCGTGCGGCGCTACGTGGAGGTCCACCCTCGCAAGGTGGGCACGCGCATCCATGGCATCCCGGTCATCTCTCCCCAGGAGCTCGGCGCCCCCGGGGATGGACACCTGTTGGTGTGCGTGGGCGTCCGCTGGGCCCGCGCGGAGATTCGCGAGGACCTCATCGGACGGGGCTGGGTGGAGGGTCGCGACTTCACCTGCGCGGCGTGAGGACTCACTCGGCGCCGCGAATGGCCCCCGAGGGCGCCGGCACGCCAGCGGCCAGGAAGAACCGCATCAGGTCCTCCGGCACCGGCGCCTCGATGCGCAGCAGCTTGCCCGTGCGCGGATGTCCCAGCTCCAGGGCCTGGGCATGCAGCAAGCACCGCGGTGCCTCCACGCCTTCCGCCCGGGCCGCGCCGCCGTAACGCGCATCCCCCAGAATCGGAGCGCCCAGCGCCGTCAGGTGCGCGCGGAGCTGATGCGTGCGGCCCGTGTGCGGCAGCAGCTCGACGACACAGAACGCCGGCCCCGATGACAGCGTGTGGAAGTCCGTCAGCGCGGGTACACCATTGGCCGCCCGGGTCGCCCGCCAGCGGCCAGGGCGCGACGGGTCCTTGGACAATGGCAGGTCCACCGTGCCCGACGGGGGCAAACCCGGCCCGGTGGCCGCGACGTAGCGCTTTCGCGCCCGTCCCTCCCGGAACTCGGCCGCCAGCGCCGACGTGGCCTCCGCCGTCTTCCCGAACACCGTCACGCCGGACGTCTCCCGGTCCAGGCGGTGCACCAGCCCCGCGGGGCGTCCCAGCTTCGCCCCCACCAGGTCCACCAGGCTGTCCCCCACGCGCCCCTCGGTGGGCTGCGCGGACACGCCAGCCGGCTTGTCTACCGCGATGACGTCCGCGTCCTCGTACAACACGCGCAGCTCGGGCGCGGGGGGCGCCTCGGACAGGGGGCTCTGCCCGCCCTCCTCCAGCACCACCGTCACCACCTGCCCGGCTGTCAGCCGCGCATTCGCATCCCGGCTCCGCTTGCCCGCCACGTAGACGGCGCCCACCTCCACCAGCCCCCGTGCCCCGGGCTCGGGCAGTCCCAACTCATCCGCGACCGCACGGGCCACGGCCTTCCCCACCAACGCCCCTTCCACTCGGAACGTCCGGCGCTTCATGCCGCCACCTCGCCCACCGGGCGGACAGCCTCAGCGTACGAGCCCGCGCCATGCGCCACGTGCTCCGGCACGCCGCCCCCCCTCCCTCTGTCCACCGCAGATGTCATGCGGCGGCACTCTACGCGCGCATCGCCCTTCCGCGCCGCCCGCTTCCTGTTACCTTCCGCGCCCCCATGGACCGTCCCCTGCACTCCGTCCGTACGCGGCTGGACGACTTCCTCGCCGAGCTCGCCACGCTGAACTACCGGCAAGGCGCCGGGCTCGCGCTGGATGTTTCCCCCAGCCAGCTCCACGCCGCCTTCCCCGAGCTGTCGTCTCCGGACACCTTCGCCGCCGCCAACGAGGCGCTCGCCAAGGCCCAATCGAAGAACGAGCCCCTCACCGTCCGCCGCATCCGACTGGTGCGTGAGCTGGTGGCCTCGCACGTCGAGGACGCGCTCGCCGCCCGTCACGTGGAGGCCATTGCCTCGCTGGAGGCCCAGGCCCGGCTGATGGTGGACGACCAGACCTACTCCTTCGGCGAGGCGCTGGGCCGCATTCCCCACGAGTCCGCCCGGGGCCGCCGCGCCCTGCTGGAGCGCGCCACCGGCGAGTTCCTCTGGCAGAACCGCACCCGTTACGGTGACCGGCGCGATGCGGCCCTGCACACCGCGGAGCAGTTGGGCGCGAAGAACTACCCCGCCCTGCGCCAGGACGTCACCGGCATCGACTTCGCCAAACTGGCCGAGTCCGCCGCGACGATGCTCGCGCGCACGGAGGACGCCTACCGCGACGTGCTCGCCTACGTCCTCAAGAAGGTGGACCCACTGCTGCGTCCACTGCCCGGCGGAGAGGCCCGCAGGCATGACCTGCAGGCCGCGCTTCAAGCACCGTGGATGGGCGGCCTCTTCCGGCGCGAGGACGCCTTCCCCGCCGTGGTGCGCTGGCTGGGCGAGTGGGGCCTGACGCCCAACGCCGGAGGCCGCATCCGCATCGACGACGAGGCCCGGCCTGGCAAGTCACCGCGCCCCTTCGTCGCCGTGGTGCGCGTGCCAGACGACATCCGCCTGGTGCTCCAGCCGCGAGGCGGCATCGACGGGCTGGCCAGCCTGCTACATGAGATGGGCCACGCGCAGCACCGCGCCCACGTCTCCGACACGCTGCCCATGGAGCTGCGCCGGCTGGGCGACGCGTCCGTGACGGAGGCCCACGCCGCCGTCTTCGAACGGCTGCTCCTGTCCCCCGAGTGGCTCAAGCGCTACCTGGGACTGCCCACCGTGGCCGCGCGGGACACGGTGCGACTGGCCGCCTTCCAGGCCCTTGCGCTGCTGCGGCGTCACGCGGCCAAGCTGACCTACGAGCTGTCCCTCACGCAGCGGGGCGCCTCCACGGAACGCGCGGACGAATACGCCGACGGGCAGCGCCATGCGCTCTTCGTCGAGCCACACCCTGGTTTCTTCCTCCACGACGTGGACCCGCAACTGTACGTGGCGCACTACCTGCGGTCCTGGGCCCTGGAGACCCAGCTCACCGCGCGCATCACGGAGCAGTTCAACGAGGACTATTGGAGGAACCCCGCGGCCGCCGCCTGGTTGAAGGGGCTGTACGCGCGTGGGGGCACTGACGATGCGGAAGGATTGGCCACGGAGACGTCAGGCACGCCGTTGGCGTTGCCCGAGGCCGGGGAGCGCCTCGTGGCCATCCTCAACCGGTAGGGGACACCCGCAAGACGACTACTTCTTCTTGCGGAGCGCCCGGACAATCTTGTCCTTGGTGGGATTGGCGGCGGCATCCCGCGCGCGCGTGGCGGCGACGGGCTTGCTGCTGGCGGTGGCCGCGGGCTTGCCACCCGCGCGAGCGCGCATCGCCTTCATCAGCTGCATCTCGATGAGGAGCAGCTCGTCGCCCAGCTCCTGGTTGTCACCGGCGGCACGGGGCAGCGGTGCACGGGTGCTGGAAGCGCCAGCACCGTGGCGCATGCGCAGTACCTTCTCTTCTTCGGCCGACAGCGTACGCGCCTTCTCCAGCGCCGCTTTGACCTCCTTGGCCGTCACCGTGCTACTTCCGACCTTGCGCTCCATCGCCGCTCCCTTGCTGTGAAGCCCCACTGAACATCCGAGCATGTCGGACGCGTCCGGGCCGCAACCGTCGAGGATTCTAGAGGACGCAAGAGTCAGCGCAAATTTTCTTCCAACATCTCGCTGCCGAGATGTAGCGCAGCCCCCTCCACCCCCGTCCGGGATACCCCGGAGTCCCGGCCAGCCGTTCACCAGGCAACGGCGCCCGGAAAGAGCGCCGGAACCCCGTCAGGTGCCCTCTTCGTCCTCGGGCTCCGGGGCAGACTCCGGGCTGGCCGAATCCGAGTCCGAGGGCTTCTTGCGCTGGATACCGAAGGTGTCGAGCGCATCGGCGATGCCCTGGGGCTTGTCCGCGTCCGGGAGGAAATCCTCGGGCGGCTGGAGCCGTGGGTCCTTGCCTACCTCGGAGAGGGCGGCCTCCAGCGTCAGGCGCAGCTCGGCCGCCTCGGGCGTCTTGTCCCCGGGCACGCCCATGCGCCCGTCCAGCCGGGCCTTGAGGACCACGGAGGTGGCGGAATCCACCAGCACCTCGCCGTCCAGCGAGCGCGGCAGGCGGTGGGCGAAGAAGTTGGCCCGGCGGACCGTCGTCTCGTCCACTCCCCCCTTCTTGGCCTGGGGCGTGGGCGGCAGGGGCCGGGACGCGTCCGCCTGGGCGGCGGGGGCCAGCGTCACCACGTAACGCCAGGCCGTGCGGCCCTCATGGGTGACGGTGCCCTCGGGCGTCAGCTTGATGCGCCCCTGGAAGAGGCTGTCGAAGTCGCGGATGGCGCCGGTCAGCTCCGCGCGGGTGCGCTCGGCCATGCCTCGGTCGCGCAGGCGCTGGCGGAAGGGGCCATACCGGTTGCGGGCGAACACCTGCCCACCCACCCGCATCACCTCCAGGCCCTGGTCCCGGGAGTTCTCCAGCACGCCGTGGAAATCCCCGCTGACCCCGCCGGGGCCGGCGCGGAAGGTGCGCGTCTCGGTGAGCTTCACGGGGATGGAGGCCTCGGAGGTCCACTCGTACCCCAGCGTCGCCTGGTAGCGGTGGGGGCCCAGACGCTCGGTCACCTCGGCGGCGTCCATGCCCAGGATGCGGCGCGCCACCTGGGGGTTGTCCGCGACGTCCTCGGGGGGCAGCTTTTCCTTCGCGGACGCAACCACCTTGGGCGGGTCTTCCGGCGAGAAGATGCGTGCCTTGGCCGCCTTGTCGACCGGGTCCGAGCAGCCGACGGCGGCCAGCGCCACGGCAAGGGTGAAGGCGGACTTCTTCAGACGGCTCACGACTCCTCCGGGAGGGTACGACAAGGCCGGCAAGTTACGTGGGGCATACACGAGCAGCAAGCAGTGGCTTGCGTGCGGCCGTGCAAGGGATAGAACGCCCAACTCATGCAGAACCTGCGCGACAAGCTATTGAAGGCGGGCCTCGTCACCGAGGACCAGGCCAAGAAGGTGGAGACGAAGCCCAGCCAGGCGGAAGCCCGGCGGCCCGGACTCCAGGAGGGCGGCCGTTCAAGCGGCAACCGTCCTCCCCCCCGCCGTGATGACAACCGGACACCAGGCGGCCCGCCCCGAGGCGAGGGTGGAGGCCGTCCGAGTGGCGGCCGTGACGCCGGCCGTCGTGAGGGCGGCGGACGTCCTGGCGGCGGCTTCGGAGGTGCCCCCCGGCACGGCGGAGGTCCCCAGCACGGGCGGCCGGCCGCGGCGGCGGCGGAGCGGGCCATCCCCAAGCTGCCCCCCATGCCGGGCTCCAAGGCCTACCAGCGCGCCGAGTCCAAGCGGCAGGTGGAGCTGGACCGCGCCCTGCGCGAGCTGGTGCTGGGCTCCCAGGTCCCCGTCGAGGCGGGGGAGACGGCGTTCTACTTCATGACCCGCAAGGGCAAGCTGCGCCGGCTGGAGCTGAGCCCGGCGCAGGCGAAGCAGCTCGAGGAGGGCGAGCTGGGCGTGGTGGAGCGCCCCGAGCCCGCACAGATCGAGCACTCGCTGGTGCCTTCGTCGGCGGCGGAGCAGATGTTCGCGCTGTCGAAGAAGTCGGTGCGCTTCCTCAACCGCAAGGAGAACCCCGTCGGCTTCATGAACGACGAGGAGCTCAAGGCCCAGCAGGCCGCCGAGGCCGCGGGCACCGCGCCCGAGCTGCCCGACGAGCCCGAAGGCGGGTCCGAGGCTTCGGCGGAGACTGCGTCCGAGGCTTCGGCTGAGACTGCGTCCGAGGGCGAGGCGGCCCCGACCGAGCCGAAGGCCAGCAGCGAAGAAGCCCAGAACGGCTGAGTCGGACACCGGCGTCTTCCCACCCTCCCCGTCCCTCGTGGATGTGGGGAGGGTGGCGATGCCGCCCGTGACGGCAGCGCCACGCGGCCTCGGCACGTCCTGCTGCCAGCATGAGGGCCCGGCGCTAGGCTGGTCTCATGACGACGACCTCCAAGACGGTGGTGGTAACGGGCGCGAGCCGAGGCATTGGCCGCGCGGTGGCGCTGGGTTTCGCGAAGGCGGGCCATGACGTGTGGGCCCTGGCGCGTTCGACGGAAGCGCTGGAGTCGCTCCGGCAGGAAGGCGGCGAGCGCATCCGGCCGCTCGCGGTGGACGTGGCCGACGAAGCGGCGCTGATTGCCGCGAGCCAGCGAATCCTCGCCGAGGGTCCTCCGCGCGTACTCGTGAACAACGCGGGCATCACCGTCTCCGCGCCCCTGGCGAAGACGCGCACCGAAGACCTGGCCCGCGTCATGGCCGTCAACGTGACGGCGCCTTTCCTCCTCTGCCGCGAGCTGATGCCGGCCATGGCCCAGGCGGGCGGCGGACGCGTCATCAACATCGGCTCCATGGCCGCGGTGCGGGGCGTGAAGTACACGTCCGCGTATTGCGCGTCGAAGCATGCGCTGCTGGGCCTGACGCGCGCGCTCGCGGTGGAGTACGCGAAGAAGCAAGTCACGGTGAACATCGTGAATCCGGGCTGGGTGGAGACGGACATGTTCGCCGGTGCGACCTCGGCCATCAGCGCCTCCACGGGCCGCAGCGAGGAGCAGGCGCGCGAGGCCCTCGCGTCCATGAACGCCATGGGCCGCATCATCACGCCGGAGGAAGTCGCCGCGCTGTGCCTGTTCCTCGCGTCGGACGCGGCGGGCGGCATCACCGGCTCGGCGTACGCCATCGACGGTGGCGAGCTGGGCTGAGACTTCACTCCCATTCCGCCTGACTGCCTGCCCGGCCGCCACCCGTGGCCGGGTGCGTTGCGCAGCGGGAATCCCATCCCCACTGTGCGCGACCACCCCGGTGACGAGCCGCGCGGTGGTCAGCAATCGGGAGGTGGGCGTGAGTGGACTGCGAAGCATGGTGCTGGGCGCGTGTCTGTGGGTGGGCTGTTCGTCGTCCGTGGAGAACGGAGCGGCGCCCCCCGTCGAGACACCCGCGGATGTAACGCAAACGCCCACCCCTGGAGCTGAGACGCCCGCTCCGCAGGAGCCCACACCGGAGCCGCAGGTGCCGCCCCCGGCGACATCGGCGGCGTGCTCCGGACCGGATGGCACGGCGCGACTCGCGTGGAGCTACGACGCAGCGTGGAACCGCACAGTGGACTTCCGGGGGGCAATGGACGGGGACGGGCACACCTACTGGACGGAGTGCGAGAGCAGCTATTGGGTGGACAAGGACCCGAGCCAGTTGGCGTGTCAGCTCGTCTCCGTCACGTCAGAAGGGACCGAGCGCTACCGGCGCGACCTTCCGCCCCCGGGAGCCTGGGGCGTTCACACGGTGGCGGGGGGACAGCTCTTCGTCACAGGCCGGCTGGCCCTGCTCTCCGCTCGGGACAGCACCACCGGACAGGAGCGCTGGAGCGTGTCGCTAGGGGCCGTGAAGGACGAAGACCCGCAGGCGCACCATGGGCTTCGCATCGCATCGCTCGTGCTCAGCCCGCCCTATCTGATTGCGCTGGTACACGACATGTTTGGAGACGCGGGCGCCGAGGACTTGCTCGTCGCGGTGCACGCGGAGACCGGCGCGGTGGCGTGGAAGGAGCCCGTGCCGCCCGTCCATGCGCCGCTGGTGGTGGATACGGAGGGCAACGTCTATGGCGGCGCCTCCGATGTCCTGGAGCAGCGGACGGAGCTCTTCTCGTACGCGGCGGATGGGCAGCTCCGCTGGCGGACGCAGCGCACGGGCGTGCTCGAGCCCACGGCCGTGGACGGAGGGACGTTGATGCTGGGCCGCGCGGAGCTGGTGGATGCGGCCACGGGAGCGCCAATCGCCACGCTGGCGACCGCCTCCGCTGAGTCCTTCTATTACTCGCTGGGCCGCTCCAGTTCGACCTTCGGCCGCACGGCGATGCAGGCGGACCGGCTCCTGGTCCTGCCCGACATGCGGTGCACCACCGAGGGCTGCCCCACCACCACGCATCCGGGGGGCACGTTCCTCTATGGGCTGGATCCCTCGAGCGGCGCGGTGCGCTGGCACCGGGCCGTGGGCACCTGGCCGATGTCACCGCTTCTCACCCAGCGTGGCTCGCTGCTGCTGGTGGACCGGCCAGTGGCCGAGACGTGCGGCGAGCACGCCTGTACCGGTGAGGAAGCCGCGCTCGGTTCGTTCCTGCGGGAGCTGGACCAGGACGGGAACGAGTTGTCCGCCTGCGCGCTGCTGGGAAAGGCGCCGTACATCACCCCGCCCGCGCTGCACCGGGGACGCGTGGTGCTGGGGGCCTGGACGAACTGGAATGCCAGCAATGACTGGACGCAGCGGATGAGCATCCGCGCCTTCGACATGACGGCGCCCGCTGAGCCTGCCTCCAGCGGCTGGGTGAGCGCGGGCGGCGGTAATTCCCGCTCGGGCCAGACGAAGCCCACTGGCGCGGCGGCTCAGGCGCGAGCCCCAGGCCGATAAGCGCGCTAGAGCTGGTACCGGCCGACGATAGCGCTCAGCTCAGCGGACGCCGCGGAGAGCTGGATGGCGGACTGCTCGCTCGCGGCCATCCGGTCGACAATCTGGTCCGCCAGGTCGGCCATCGAGCTGAGCGCGGCGAACAACTCCGCGATGCCCGCGTCCTGCTGACTCACGGCCTCGGCGATGCTGCGCACCGTCTTGCCGTTGCTCTGGATGATGCCCGCCAGCGAGCGGAGGCTCTCGCCCGCCGCGCGCACCTGCTCCAAGCCACCTTCCACCTCGCGCGCCCCGCCCTCACTCGTGCTCACCGTCTGCGAGATGGCCCGGCCGATGTCGCTCAGGATGGACTGCACGCGCGTGGTCGCCCCCGCGGACTGGTCCGCCAGCGATCGCATCTGCCGTGCCACCACCGCGAAGGAACGGCCCGAATCACCACTGCGCGCCGCCTCGATGGAAGCATTGAGCGCCAGCACGTTCGACTGGTCCGCCAGGTCCTTCACCGTGCGGGTGATGTCACCCACCTGCCGCGTGCGCTGGTGCAGCTCCGCGACGGTGCGGCCAATCTGCTCCACATGCGACCGGATGTGCGTGAGCCCACCCACGCTGCCGGACACCGCGGCCTCGCCCGCCTCGCCAAAGCCACTGGCCTTGTCCGCCTCCCGCAGGATGACCTCCACGCGCCGCGCCGCCGCGCGCGAGGCTTCCTGGAGCTGCTGCGCCGCAACCTGCGTCTCATGCAGCGCCACCGCCTGCTGCGACACCGCCTCGTTCTGGACGGACGCGGACTCGGTGAGGTGCGTGGACGCCGTTTCGAGCTGCTCGGCCGAATGGCGCAGCGCCATCAACAGCTCGCGCAGCTGCGACATCAACTCCGAGAACGAACTGGCGAGCTGACCAATCTCATCCTTCGAGCGCACCGCCAGCGCCCCTCGGAAATCACCCTCCGACACCATCCGCGTGGTGGCCACGGTCAGCTCGCGCAGAGGCTCCATCATCCGCCGCACCAGCAGGAAGATGGCCGTGCCCGCCGCCGCCGTGACGATGAGGCCCAGCAGCACCACGAGCAGCATCGACGCACGGAACTGCTCCGCTTCCTTCCCACCGTCACGCGTGAGCAGCAGCTCCACGCCCGGCCCCATCTCCACCCGGCGCAGCCGCAACGACACGCCATTCACCGACACCTCGTCCGGCCGCCCCTTCCCCTCCAGTGCCGCGAGCAAGGCATCATCAGGCACCACGCTCAGCGCGTGCGCCACCGGCTTCCCGCCCACGGTCAACACGCCCTCCACACCGCGCTCGTCACGCAGCGCCTGAAGCTCCACCTCTCCCAGGACCCGCCCCAGCACCACGTACCCCACGGTGCGGCCCTCGGCCGTCATCACGGGCTGCGCCACAGCCTGATGGGGCACCTCATCCACCAGGATGATGCGCGCGCCGCCCTCCTTCACCAGGGCCTCCATCCCCGACAGTGCACCGGGTGGCGTGCCCACGCGCACACCCGCCGCGGTGTCCACCGCGAGCAGCAGGTCCACGCCCAGCAGCGACTGCTGCGCACGCAGCGAGGGCTCGAGATGCGCCCCGCCCCCGGAGCCGCTCGACAACACGGCTAGCAAGGGCGTGCCAGCCGCGGCGACGCGGGCCAGGGCCGTCAGCGAGCGCACCTCCTGGGACAGAACGCGGCTCCACGCGGCTTCGTCTTGCGCCAGACGGGACGTGACGGCTTCGTGCGACCACGTCCGAAGCGACACGCCCGTGAGCGCGACGCTCAGCGTGGAGAGACAGAGGATGACAAGGGAGAGCGCTGCGGTCAGGCGCGCGGCAAGGCTGTGCGTCATTCGCTACAAGGCCAGGGGATGGGCGGGGGGAGCCCAGTGGGGGACGGCCAGCCTACCGCGACAGCGCCCAGCTGTTGAGCGAGGAACAACAGGTGGCAGGAATGACCCGGCAGCCTGTCTCGCATGACACAAATCGAGACCTACACCGATGTCGTGCACCTACGTCCTCGGCGTCGACGCGCGCGGGGCCATGGACACTCACCCTGGCGTTGCATTGACCGGTGTGGAAGCGGCGCGATTGCGTGCGTGGCATGCGCTCAACCTCCATTCCAGCGGCACTGACCCTGCTTGCCCTCACGCCCAGCGGACTTCGCGCGGAGGAGGCCGCCGGAGAGGCGCGCGCGAAGGCCGAGCCGCCTCGCACGACGCGCAACTTCGGCAACCTGCGCGTGGGTGGCTCCACGGCGAACGGCAATGGCCGACCCGACCTGTGTCTGGAGTTGTCCCCCGTGGCGTTCCTGTCCGTGGAGAGCTGTGGCACGGGGAGCGGCTTCCTGCACAGCGACCCCGAGCCGGAGGTGGCACACTTCCGCGCCAAGCTGCGGCTGGCCAGCTTCGACGTGGAGCGCTGGGGCACCTTCCAGCCCTTCCTCGCCGGGGGCTTCGCGGAGGCCCAGGTAGGCCGCGACGACCCTGGGTTCCAGTTCAAGGGGACCGACCGACGCCGCGTGGCCACGGCAGGGCCCGAGGCGGGACTCGGGCTGCGCTTCCTCCGCCCGCTGGCCGCGGGCTTCGAGCTGGTGGGCGACTTCAACTTCAGCCTGGCGTGGATGCCCCACGCTCCCGAGCTCATCCAGCCCGGGAACACGTGGCTGCCGTCCGCCAGCCTCTCCTTCGGCGTGGGCTTCTGACGCGCCTCACGCTTCCGCGACGCGCAGCACCACCGCGGTGATGTTGTCCTTGCCGCCCGCCTCGTAGGCGTCCGCGACCAGCGCGTCACAGACCTCGCGCGCGGAGGACATCGTCAGGCGCTTCATCAGGCCCTCCACGCCCAGCGGCTCATAGAGCCCGTCCGAGCACAGCAGGAACACATCACCCGGCTCCGTCTGGAGCCGCTGCACGGTGGGCTCCGCATTCTCAGTGCCCAGCGCGCGGGTGATGAGGTGGCGCAAGTTGCCCGAGCCTCCCGGCGGCTCCATGCCCGCGTCCCGCAGTTCCTCGATGAGCGAGTGGTCGCGCGTGAGCGACTCCAGCTTTCCGCCACGCAGCCGGTACAAGCGGCTGTCACCCACGTGCGCCACCGCCGCGCCGTGCTCGCTCACCGCCAACGCCACGACGGTGGACGCCATCTCCCGCAGCCGGCCCACGCGCTGCGCCTGGAGGTTGCGCTGCGCCAGCGCCGAGCACGCCGCCAACAGGTTCTCTTCACGGCTGCGGCGAGGGTCCGGCACCGTGGGCCACGTCGAATCCCGGTCCTGTCCCAGGCGCAGGCCAAAGCCCACGAAGGTGTCCACGACACACCGGCTGGCGACTTCTCCCCCCTCTTGTCCGCCCAGCCCATCCGCCACGACGAACAGCCCCAGCTCCGGTGCGACGCAGAACGCATCCTCGTTGTGCGGCCGCCGACCGATGTGGGTCTGTCCCGCGCTGTCCATTCTCATGACTGCCTCCTCGGGCCTCCCACCAGCAAGCGGGAGGCCAGCGCCCTTCCCCCCAACGGACGCAAGGAACGGATACTCCGGTTCTGGGGATTCCTGGGAAGGGACCGCCACGGCGCCGTGACAACCACCCCTCCCCCGTCCACTGGCAGACGCTGCAAGTGCCCTCCACCCGTCAACAGCCCCCAGAGCGTGGGGTCACGACCCCACACCTCCACCTGGCACCTGGGCCCCGTTCCCTGAGGGGGCGCTTGTCCGCCAGGACGCTCCCGTCAGGGTGCGCGAATGCCATGACAACGAAACGAGGAACCCGGCATGCCCGGACCTGTTCCCTGGCAACTTCTCCAGTGACGAGGCGACAATTCCGATGCGGCCCGGAGTGTGCGCCGCAGGGAGCCCTTGATGTCGTCCATCCGCCGCATCACCGCGAGCATCTCCAGCGCCATCTCCCGCGCCCGGCTCGACACCAGCCTGGAGTCGGTGGCACCGCTCGCGCCCCGCGAGCCGCTGCAGCCGATCCCCGCGGTGCGGCGTGGCTATGCCGACGAGAGCGAGTTCCAGGCGGAGGTGGATGACCTGGACACGTCGCTCGCCGCGCATGCGCCAATGCTGGCGGGCGTGGACGCCGCGAATGCGGAAGCGCCCGAACACCTGCGCGTGTTCGCCGGCGAGAGCTCCTTCGAAGCGGCTCCGCCGCGGTATTCGCAGTTGCTGGGCTCGCAGCTTCCCGCCGCGCTCGGCGCGCCCCGGGAGCCGGTGAGTGGCGCGGCGCACCGGCCCTCCTTCCGAGGGGCCAGCGCCCAGGACATGGGCAGCGACCTGCTCTCGCCAGAGGCCGCCGCGTGGGAGTTGCAGAACCGGGACACCTCCACCGCGCCCACGCCCATGGAAGCGGAGGACGTGCTGTTCATGCTGAATGGCCCCGGCGCCGCGGCCGACCTGGAGCCGCCGCTGGAGCTGGGACTCGAGGACATCTTCGAGGAAGCCCCGCGACTGCACGCCGCGGAAGACGCGCTCTTCATGGCTGGAGCCGATGACGCTTCAGCGGCCAGCTCCGACACCACGGAAATCCAGCAGCCGAGCCTCGCCGCCGCTCGCTCCGGCGCACCGGTGAACTTCGCGACCGAGGCCGCGGGCATCGATGCCGTTCCCGCCGACATGATGACGGCCGCGGCCGGTGACGCGCGCGTGGATGATGCGCCCGCGGGCTACGCGCTGGGCAGCGCCTACGCGGCCACCTACGGGCAGCAGTTCGCCGTGAGGCAAGCGCTGGACCCGGCGGTCAGCCCCGCGGGACCGGACGAGTTCCTCGCGGACCCGAATGACTTGAACATGCTGCTGCCGGAGGAGCCGTCCCTGGACGATGCCGCCGTGGCAGGCGTCCTGGGCTCCATCTCCGCCAACCCCGCGGCAGCCAGCGCGCCGGTGGCAGCGGCCTTCGCTTCACAGGGCGTGGAAGTGGTCGCGGAGGCGTTGGAGCCGGAGCTGCGGCCCGAGGCGAACCCCAGCATCACCGAGGCACCCGCGCCCGAGAATCCGCGGGCCTGAGCCCCTCACGGCCTGGGCGGTGCTTCTTCCTGGTCGATGCCGTCGAGGTATGTCTGCGCCTCGATGACCTCCCGGTTCAGCTCGTCCAGATAGCGCCGCCGCTCCGGACTCTGCCACTCCGCGGCGGAGAAGGACGTGGGGGGATAGTCACTCGTGGTGTGCACGTACCCGCGCAAGCTCGTCATCAGCTCGCGATCCGGGTCTCCCCGCTCCTTGAGGAGGAAGCCCTCCACGTCGCGCAGCTTCAGGGGGAAGGTGGGCACTTCGTCCAGCACCAGGTTGCCAGCGATGGTGAGCTTCACCTCCTGCTCGCCGCGCTTGAGCTCCTCGTTGAAGGACACGTGCGCGAAGGGCATGCCGCTCTCGTCATCCACGCGGCCCGCCACCACGTACCGTCCGGCCTTCTGGACCTGAATCCCGAGGTAGAGCTGAAGCGAGCCTTGCTCCAGCACCTCCCGCACCCGGCCCGTGAAGAGCGCCGGAGGCGACGGCGTGTACATGATGTCGAAGAACGCGGTGCCCTCCTCGCCTCCCGAGCGCACCTGCACGTCCACGCGCAGCGTGCCCGAATAGATGGGGAACCCCTGCTTCGACGGCTGGAAGCGCCCGGTGAAGGTGCCGTCTCCGGAGAGCGCGTCGCCCGCGGCGCCGTCGTCGGAGAAGTGGAGGGGGACCGCCGGCATGCCCCCCGCGCCGGGCATGTGCTCGGCCTCGTGCGCGGAGGCGGACACCACCTGGCAGGGCCTGGGCATGCGGCGCGCGTCCTCGCAGCCGACGAAGAAGTGCACCACCTCGTCGCCGACGACGAAGACGCGGTCCTGCTTCAGCCGGAGCTGGATGTCGGAGCCGTCCTTGTTCAGCGGACGCGTGCGCTCCGGCTCCGCCATCTCCATCTGGTCCGGGTGCTCACTGGCGGGACGCGACTCCGGCGGATAGCGCGTCGCCTTCATGTACGACTCCAGCATCTGCTTCGCGCGCGCCAGCCGCTGCTCCCACAACTGGCGCCGCGCGTCACGCTCCGCTTCCTCCGGGCTGCGAGCCGGGTCCTGCACGGCCACTCCTGGCACGCTCCCCGTCGGCCTGCCCATGCCGCCTCCCGACTTCCGCGGCGCGGGGTTCGGCATTCCAGACGGCGAGGACGCTTCCCATGCGCCGTCCTCGCCGGAGGACTCCGGGCCGGCACCTGCTTCCATCCACCACCACCCCACGCCCCCCAGCACCAACGGAATGAGGGGGATGGCCCACAGGGCGCGGCGCATCCGGGACGCGGGAGCGGAAACGGTGCCAGTCGGAGTCATGTCGCTTCTTGCAATGGAGGGGGCTCAGTACGCGTAATTGACCACGTCCTGGCGGACCGGCGCGATGATGCCACCCCAGTTGCCTCCGGCGTAGTGGTTGTACGCCTCCCGGTCGTCACGCAACTCCACCGTGTGGTAGCTCCACTTCGCGCGCCCGTCGCTGGTCGCGGCCGTGCCCAGGTTCAGGGTGCCGCCACAGAACCAGTCACCAGGGTTGCACTGCGAGCTGCCCGCGCTGCCCGACACGCCTCCCGTCGAGTGGTACGACACCGCCTCATCGTCCTGGCCGGGGAGCACGCCGGAGTACAGCGTGCCCTTGGCACCCGCGAACATGTAGAACCACACGTTGCGCGTGGTGTTGTGGTTGTACATGGCGCGCGCGGTGGTGGTGACCAGGTCGCTCACCAGCGGCTCATTCATCGCCCACTCGCCAATGTCGGCCAGCTCGCTGCCACCGCCCGCGCCCGACGCCACGTTCACCCAGCGGATGTTCCAGCCCGTCTGCTTCGCGCCGCTGCTCACGTTGCCACACACGCCGCTGGCGCTGGGGGACGCGTTCTTCACCTCGCGCTGCGAGCCGCCATACATCGACAGCGCGTAGCCAATCTGGAGGTTCCCCGCGCTGTGCGCGGCGACGTAGCACCAGTTGTCCCCCGTGCAGAAGCAGTCCAGCGCGTCGCGGATGCGGTAGTTCTGCGAGCCGATGCGCTGACGGCCGTCCCAGTTGACGGCCTTCTTGTTCACGCCCGCCTCGACGCTCGCCGAGCCCCAGTAACTGAAGTCATTGTAGTTGCCGGGCTGCGTCGTGCCGCCGTTGCGGCCATGAATCCACAGTGTGTAGTTGGCTGCGGCAGCCTCCGTGCCCGCCAGCATCGTTGCGGCGACAATGACCGTACCGAAGAACTTCTTCATGTTGAGCGCCTCCAGCGCTGCATAGGGGGTACCTGCCCGGCGGGGGACCAGGCGGCGGGGCGTACTGTAGAGGCGCGATGTGTAAAAGGTCGAGGTCACGGAAACCTTGAAGTGCGCGCGAGGACTGACGCAACGCATCACCCCGTGGATTCCCGCGGGGAGGTGACACTCGAGACAGCCGCGTCAACGCGATGTGTCGACCACGTAGCGCTCCAATCGTTCCAGCGCGTCGGGCAGATTCGTGCGGCCCAGCCCCAGGCGGAAGTGGTTGCCGGGGAAGTCGTAGACGTCTCCGGGCAGCAGCAGCACGCCTTCGCGCTCGCGCAATTCCTCGGTGAAGCGGGCCACGGGCGTCTCACGCAGCAGCCTGGGAAAAGCCACGCTGCCCGCGCGCGGGCGCACCCACTGGAAAGTGTCCGGGTGCCGCGCGAAGAAGCCATCCAACAGGGAGAGGTTCGCCGCGAGCAACTCCCGGCTGCGCGCCAGCACCCGCGCCTTCGCGCGCAGCGCGATGAGTGACAGCACCTCGCTGGGCGCGCTGTTGCAGATGGTCGTGTAGTCCTTGTAGGCCGCGCAGCGCCGCAAGAGCTCCACGTCACGGCAGGCCAGCCACCCCACGCGCAGCCCCGCCAGTCCGAAGGCCTTGGACATCACCCCCAGGCTGATGCCGTGCGGCGTGTGGCTGGCCGCGGGCGGCAACGTGTCGCGCGTGTCGTACTCCAGCAACCGGTACACCTCATCGGACAGCAGGTGGATGCCACGCTCGCGCGACAGTTCGCACAGCGCGTCGAAGGCGGCCCGGTCCAACAACGCGCCCGTGGGGTTGTGGGGGAAGTTCACCAGCAGCAGCCGCGTCCGGGGCGTCAGCGCGCGGCGCAGCGCATCCAAATCCAATGCCCATCCGTCCTCCTCGCGCAGGCGCAGCAGTGTCACGTCCGCGCCCGTGGCGCGTGCCACCTCGTGCAGGGACTGGTAGCCCGGCCAGGTGACGACGGCGTGGTCCCCGGGGCCCAGCAGGACGTTGACCAGGACGAAGAGCGCCTCCTCCGCGCCGGCGAAGGTGAGCACCTGCTCCGGGGAGAGCCCGGGGTACAGGGCGGCAATCTCCTCGCGCAGCGCGGGCAGGCCGGTGGATTCGGTGTAGCCCAGCGTCAGCCCCTCCCAGCGGGCCCGCTCGTCCGGGCCGGCGAGCGCCAGCAAGTCCGCCATCCGCCAGCCCTCGATGTCCGAGGAACACAGCAGGTACGGCGCCGCGAACTCCCAGCGCGCGAAGTACCGCTCCAGCTTGAAGTCGGGGATGCGCATGCCGTGAGTGTCTGCCTGCTTCGCGACCTGCCGTCCAGCGACGCCCGGAAGCGGCCACGCGTGCCTAGCTTGAGTCGCGTCCTTTCCGAACCCAGGTCTTGTTGGAGCCCCTATGCCCACGCTCGACATTCCCATCACCCTGCTGGACCCGGACGGTGGGTGGATCAACACGCCCGTCCATGTCTCGGAGCTGGATGAGCTCCCCGTCCTCCTCCACTTCTTCTCCGTCAAGCAGCGCGGTGCTGACGAGGACATCGACGCGGTGAAGCGCATCATCGCGGAGTACGGTGCGCGGGGGCTGAAGGTCATCAGCGTGGATGTCACCCACTCCGACAAGGAGTTGCGGGACACCAACGCGGTGGAGGCCTTCGCGCGAAAGCACGGGCTCTACCACCCCATCGCCGTGGACGACGGCTCCATGGCGCGGGCCTACGACGTGGCGGACACGCCCGCGTGGCTCGTGTTCGACGCGGACTCCGGCCGGCTGCGCCACCACTTCTCCGGAAAGAACGCGTCCCCCCACGTGCGGCAGGTGCTGGAGCGCTTCATCCAGGCCAGCGCCGCGGCCCCCTCTCCCGCCCCCTGACTCCAGGAGTCCACCATGCCAGCTCACCGCAAGGATTCTGACTCGTCCCGCATCTCGCTCGGCACCGTGGCCGCGGCCGGCATCGGCGCGGCGCTGGGACTGCGCCGCATCCTCCGCTCCCGATTCCAATTCAAGGACAGCACCGTCCTCATCACTGGCGGCTCTCGCGGCCTGGGCCTGGTGCTGGCGCGACAGCTCCTGAAGGAAGAGGCCCGGGTGGCCATCTGCGGCCGGGACGAGCAGACGCTGGAGCGGGCCCGCGAGGAGCTGGAGCGCACTGGCGGCGAGGTCTACGCCATCCCCTGCGACGTGCGAGATCCGGTGCAGGTGGAGGCCATGGTCTCCGCCATCCACGAGCGCTGGGGCACGGTGGACGTGCTCATCAACAACGCCGGCGTCATCCAGGTGGGGCCACTGGAGTCCATGACGCTGGAGGACTTCCAGGAAGCCATCGACACACACCTGTGGGCGCCGCTGTACACCACGCTGGCCGTGCTGCCGGAGATGAAGCGGCGCGGAAAGGGGCGCATCGTCAACATCGCCTCCGTGGGCGGAAAGGTGAGCATCCCCCACCTGGTACCGTATTCGGCCAGCAAGTTCGCGCTGGTGGGCCTGTCGGACGGCCTTCGCGCGGAGTTGCGCCAGGACGGCATCGTCGTCACCACGGTGTGCCCGGGGCTGATGCGCACGGGCAGCCCACGCAACGCGTACTTCAAGGGCAACCACGAGGCGGAGTACGCGTGGTTCGCCACCGGGGACTCCCTGCCCCTCACCTCACTGAGCGCCGAACAGGCCGCGCGCAAGATTCTGGACGCGTGCCGGCGGGGTGACGCCGAGGCGCTGCTGGGCGCACCGGCGAAGCTGGCCGCCGTGGGCCGCACGCTGGCCCCCAACCTGACGGCCACCCTCACCTCCTGGGCCAACCGATTCATGCCCCAGGACAGCAGCCAGGACCGCTACAGCGGCAGCCAGAGCGAAACGCCGCTGACCCAGTCCTGGCTCACCGAGCTGACGCGGCGCGCGGCCGAGCGCAACAACGAGGCCGAAGTGCCGCTGCACTGACGGCCCCCCGGCGGCGAACGCGGGCGCTAGTCCTGCGCCCGCTCCATGGCCCAGTGGCCACGGTGCTCGTAGGCCAGGGCCAGCTGTTCGCGCAGGGCGGCCAGCATCCGCGTGTTGCCGTCCTGCTCGTAGCCCTGGAGCGCCTGCTGGCAGCGGGGCACGCGCGTGAGGAACTCCTTCACCGCGTCCACCGTCAGCGCCTTCACGTACATGCCGTACCCCAGTTGCTCCAGGTACAGCGCGTTGATGACCTGCTCGAACTGCCCCTCCAGCGGCACGCTCAGCACCGGCTTGCGCAGGTACACCGCCTCGCTCATCAACGTGAAGCCGCCGCTGGCCACCACGCCCCGCGCGGTGCGCAGGTCATCGATGAAGCCCTTTTCACTGAAGGGCCGGTACGTGAGGTTGCCGTCCACCAGGTCCTCGGTGATGTCACGGCGCAGCCCGTACACGCGGCAGGGGATGCCCGCGGCCTTGAGGATGTCCGGCAGCGCCGTGTTCGTCGTCGACGTCTGGTACACGAGCAGGTGCTCACCGGGCTCGGACTTCGCCTCCAGGATTTCGGGGCGCAGAATCGACGGGGCCAACGTGGTGCGCCGCTTGCGGAGCTCCGGGTAGAAGAACGTGGTGACCAGGTAGTGGAAGGCCCCCGGCAGCTTCGCCTTCACGATGGCGCGCGACGTCTCGAAGCTGTCCTCGTGGCCCGCCAGCAGCGCCGGCTCGTGCTTGCACCGGTTGATGACCTGCATGTTGTCCACGCTGATGACGGGCAGCCGGTGATTCCGGGCGAACATGTAGCTGAACGACTCGAAGTCGCTCACCACCACGTCCGGGCGGAAGCCGTCCACCAGCTCGAAGTACTGGCGGATGTTCTGTGGCCAGCCCTTCACGGCGCCCGTGAGGTTCTGCAGCACCGTCTGCCACTTCTTCACCGAGTTGCCCTCGTACGCGAGCGTCAGCCCCCAGATGCCGTGCACGTTCTGGAAGCGTTTGGCCAGATAGTCCTGGGCCCGGCCGGAGACGACGATGTGGACCTCGTGCTCCTTCGTCAGTTCCTCGAGGAGGACGCGGGAGCGCGTCGCATGGCCCATGCCTTCGCCGACGACACCGTAGAGGATTCGCATGCCCGGCAGCATACGCGCCCGCCGCGCCCCCCGTTGAGCC
>NZ_SRLV01000081.1:0-39991 GCF_006518205.1 Myxococcus sp. CA005
GTGTCCTTCGGGCGGGTGTACACGGGGATGAAGAGGACGATGCCCCAGCGGCCCGCGGCATCCTCCCAGCCTTGGATGAGCCGCACCTTGTGGGTGGCGGCCTGGCGCCTCGTGCCCAGTGCGCGCAGCATCGCTGCCCGGCGATTGGGCTCGGTGAGCATGTCGAATCCCAGGCCCTGCTGCGTGCGCGCGTTCAGGGGGTTCAGCATGATGATGGCGGTGTAGGCCGCGCGTGGGCCCGGGGGCCACACGGGATGGCCTGGCTCCTGCCCGCCGCGGACCTTCGCGTCGTACCGGGCTACGTCCTGCGGCCGAAGCCACCGCGCGAAGCCGATGCCCTCCAGCTCCGGGAAGCTGCGGTTCAGCTTCAGGCTCTCCAGGTAGGCGTCGAACTCCTCCTGGCTCACGAAGCGGCTGCCGGTGAACAGTCCATGCACCCCCTGGAGCAGCGACTGGTTCAGCTCCAGGCGCTGCTGGAGGCCCAGCACCCCGTCATGGACCGCGCCGTCGAAGCGGTGCAGGCGGCGCTCGTGGATGCTCTGCTGCACATAGGTCGCCGACACGGCGGTGAGGAGCAGCCCCACCAGGACCACGCAGTAGGCGGCGGCGTTGCGGCGCAGGTGGGAGGAGGAATGCGGTGGCACGGTGGCCAAGGAAGGCTGGAATGGCGCTCGCCCGGGGGCCAGTGCCGGACGGTGCTCTTGTAACGTCCTGGCGGGTTCGCGCGTTCGCCAGGTGAATGAGTGGGTGGGATTCCGTTCACCCAGGTACCGGAGGGCCTTGGCATCCGGTAGGGCATGGCAAGCGAGGGAGGCAGCGTGCGGCACGTCATCGTCGTGGGTGCGGGACCGGGGGGCTTGTCGGCCGCCATCAACCTGGCGGGGCAGGGCTTCCGCGTCACCGTGGTGGAGAAGGACGCGGTGCCCGGGGGGCGGATGAAGGGGCTGACGCTGGGCGCGTCGGGCGAGTACGCGGTGGACACCGGGCCCTCCATCCTCCAACTGCCGGGCGTGCTGGAGCAGATATTCCGGCGCGCGGGCCGGCGGCTGGAGGACTACGTCAAGCTGCTCCCGCTGGATGTCAACACGCGGGTGCACTTCTGGGACGGCACGCACCTGGACACCACCCGGCACCTGGACCGCATGGAGGCGGAGCTGGCGAAGTTCGGCCCGCGGCAGGCGTCCGCGCTGCGCCAATGGATGGAGGATGGGCGGGAGAAGTACGGCATCGCCTACCAGAAGTTCATCTGCACCTCCGCGGACAACCTGGGCTACTACGCGCCGTGGCGGCTGGCGCCCACGCTGCGCTTCAAGCCCTGGCAGACGCTGTACCGGCAACTGGACGGCTTCTTCCACGATGACCGGGTGACGTACGCCCTGGCGTACCCGTCCAAGTACCTGGGCCTGCACCCCACGACGTGCTCGTCGGTGTTCAGCGTGATTCCCTTCCTGGAGCTGGCCTTCGGCGTCTGGCACGTGGAGGGCGGCTTCCGTGAGCTGTCGCGCGGCATGATGCGCTGCGCGCGGGATTTGGGCGCCACCTTCCGCATGGGCACGCCGGTGGAGAAGGTGCGCGTGGACGCGGGCCGCGCGGTGGGCGTGAAGCTCGTGGGCGGCGAGGTGCTGGACGCGGACGCGGTGGTGGTGAACGCGGACCTGGCCTACGCGGCGCGGTCGCTGATTCCGGCGGAGGCGCGGGAAGGCTCGCGACTGACGGACGCGGCGCTGGAGCGCGCGAAGTATTCGTGCAGCACGTTCATGGCGTACTACGGCCTGGACACGGTGTACGCCGACCTGCCGCACCATCTCATCTACCTGTCGGAATCCGCGCGGCGCACGGACCGTGACGCGCTGGAGGACCGGCACGTTGACCTGGAGGACCCGCCCTTCTACGTGTGCAATCCGGGCGTGACGGACCCGTCCGGCGCGCCGGCGGGCCATTCGACGTTGTACGTGCTGGTGCCCACGCCGAACACGGGACGTCCGGTGGACTGGGTGAAGACGGAGCAGGCGCTGCGCGAGCGCATCCCCGCCATGCTGGAGAAGGTGGGGCTGAAGGGCGTGCGCGAGCACATCCGCGAGGAGCGCTACTTCACGGCGGAGACGTGGCGGGACGACTTCAACGTGTTCCGGGGCGCGGTGTTCAACCTGTCGCACACGTGGCTGCAGTTGGGGCCGCTGCGGCCGAAGGTGAAGAACCGGGACATCGAAGGGCTGTACTTCGTGGGCGGCGGCACGCATCCGGGAAGTGGCCTGCTGACCATCATGGAGAGCGCGAACATCGCGGCGGACTACCTGACGCGCGAGGCGGGCAAGGGACCGCTGCCGGGCTGGCCGTATGTGCCGCCGCTGGAGCCGGAGTCGCCCGTTCAAGCTCGCGCGGGGTGAGCGCCGCGCCATCCAGTGGCGCGCTCACCCGGCAGGCGGGGAAGGGGCGCCCGCATCCGCCGGGCGGGGCGGGGGCGAAGCTGGCATAGTTGCGAGGCATGCCCTTCTTCATCCCATTCGCGGTGGGTGGCCTGGTGCTGACGGCACTGGGCCTGGGTGTGAGGAAGGTGCTGACGGAGACGGGCGTCACCACGCCTGGGGATGCCCGGCTGGCCGAGGCGCGTGAGCGGCACCGCGGGGCGGTGGCCGCGCTCCGGGCGGACCGCCTCCAGGTTCGCGATGGCGTGGCCACCCATGGCGCGCTCCAGGCGCGGGTGCACGTGGAGGTGCTGGTGCCCTTCGGCGCGCTGTTGGAGCGGCTGGAGCGCTGGGGGCACGTCCAGGAAGCCGAGCTGCTCGAACCCGAGGCGCTGGAGGCGCTGCGCGCGCTCCTGCGCGAATCCCCGTCCCGCGCGACGCGGCGAAACTGGCCCCTGCTGGGCGCGGGTGCCGAGGTGCCCGCCGCGCTGGAGTCCGTGCTGGCGTGGCTGGACCGGGGCTGGCTGGACGAGGATTCGCCGCCGGTGGTGCTGGATGGGACGCCGCTGTACGCAGTCATCTCGGCCCGCGCCATCCTGGCGGGGAGCGCTCCGGAGGAGGGTGCGCGGGCGCTCGATGAGGCCTCCGCGCTGCTGGCTCGGACGACGGCGTTCCTGGGGGCGCTGCGCGTGCGGCTGACGGCGCTGGAGCAGCGGGTGGCGGGGCTGCATGGACGGGCCTCGGCGCAGCTCGCCTACCTGGACGCGGCCAGCTTCGAGGCGGGCGGCGAGGAGCCCCGGGAGCGGCTGACGCGGCTGGCGGTGCTCGTGGGCCAACTCGCCGTGCTGCTGCGCACGCCCGTGCTGAACTCGGAGGGGCGTCTGACGCCCATGCTCGCCGCGCGTGCGGAGGACGACGCGCCTTCCAACGGTTGATGCAGCGGCACCGTGGCCCGCGCTCGAGCGCGGGCGAGCCGCCGCATCAGACGTAGCGTTCAGCCAACTGCGACACCTGTCCCGTCGCGTGGCTCACGGCCGAGGCTGCCTGCTGCGTGGTGTCCAGGTGCCGCAGCGTGTCCGTCGTCAGCTCATCCAATTCGCGCACCGCGGCGAAGAGCTGGTCCACGCCCGCGTGCTGCTGCGACACGGCCTCCGTAATCTGCCGCACTGCCGCCGCGGACTCCTTGGACAGTCCCGCCAGCTCGCGCAGCCGTTCGCCGCTGTGCCGCAGCGGCTCCAGGGCCTCGGCCACGCCCGCCGCGCCCTGGTCCGACATCGCCGTGGCGTGCTGGGTGGCCGTGGCCATGCTCTCCAGCAAGCCGCGCACCTGGTTGGTGGCCCGGACGGACTGGTCCGCCAGGTCGCGCATCTGCCGCGCCACCACGCCAAAGCCCTTGCCGTGCTCGCCCGCGCGCGTGGCTTCAATCGCCGCGTTGATGGCCAGCATGTGGGACTGGTCCGCCAGCGACTTCACCACCTCCGACACGCGGCCCACCTCGCGGGCGCGTTGCTCCAGGTCGAGCATCTGCTCGTGCAGCCCGGCCGCGATGTCGCGGATGACGGTGAGCCCCTTCTCCGTGCCGGCCAGGGACTCCTCACCCAGCTTGCCCACGGCGGCGGCGCGCTCGGCCACCTGGAGGATGCTGGTGGCGCGCGAGTGCGTGACGTGGGACGCCTGCTGGATTTCCTGCGCCGTGGCGCGCGCCTGGTGCAGCGCCGCGGCCTGCCGCGACAGCGTCTGGTTCTGCTGGGAACTGGCCTGTGACAGCCGCTGGCCCGCGTCGGCCAGGTCCCCCGCGGAGGCGCGCAGCGAGCGCGGCATCTCCTGGAGCCGCTGGTACAGCTGCCACGTGGACGCCGCCAGGTCGCCCACTTCATCCGAGGAGACCCACTGTGGCGGCGTGGCTCGGCCTTCCACCAGGGCCTCCAGGGACGCACCCACCGCGCGAGCCCCCCGGGCCAGCCGGCGGGCAGCCCAGGCCGCGGTGAGGATGGAGCCCAGCGCCGCATACCCGCCGAGCACCACCACCGGTTGCACCAGCTCCGCCTCCAGCGGCCGCACCGTGGCCTGGACGCGCTCGGCCGCCGCGGTGTCGCCCTGCGCCGCCAGGTCCGCCGCCAGCGTGCCCATGCCGCGCTCCAGGCGCAGGTGCAGCGTGACGATGCTGGCCAGACAGGTGATGAGCAGCGCGGAGACCACCATCGCGGGCAGCAGCCAGAGCTGGCGCGTGGCGAAGCCCTCACCCGCGGGCTTCGTGCTGGGCGCGCGCTGATAGGCGTCCAGCACCGTGGGCATCATCACCCGTTCGAACAGCATGTACGCCAGCGGGCTGCTGAAGAGGCCCGCGCTCACCGCCACCGCCACGCCCACCATCACCACCGACGCGGGCCGGTCCAGGAGCAGCACCGCGCCGCCGTTGAAGAGGATGCCGCCCAGCGTCCACGACACCATCATCTCCACGAAGGCGATGCTGGAGGGGATGCGAATGAGCCGCTCCACCCGCGTCGTCCCCTGGGCGCTCAGGGCGCGCTTCATCAGCCACGGCATCACCACCAGCGGCTGCACCACCGCGCACAGGCCGAGCACCACCGGGGTGATGATGCCCAGGAAAATCTTGAACTCTCGCGCACCCGACAGGTCGAGCAACTGCATGTCGACGTAGACCGCGGGCGTGAAGGCCACCGTGGTGACGACAGACCGCAGCAGGTAGAGCCGGCGTAGCAGGGCGCCAGGGGTCGGTAGCGAGGAGGTGGCCATCGGGGAAGCGGTGCTCCTGGGTAGCAGTGACCCCAGCGTGCGGCCCGAAATGCTCGCCGTCAATGTCCAGTCCCGTTCCGCCTCATCCAGCGTGTATGGAAATGCGGTGCTTGTCAGAGAGTGGTTGGCATTTAATTCGTGAATTACCCGTCTCTGCTCTTCACTCCTGGTTGCCATCCAGGCGGGTGGCCCTGGGGCGCCTGCGCGGCTCTTCTGGAGTGCCCACACTCTGTCTCCAACGCGCTGTCTGTTGTGAAAGGAGACCCGTCATGGGCGAGTGGACCGACAAGGCCAAGGGCAAGGTCAAGGAAGTGGCCGGCGTCGCGAGCGGCGACCGTGAGCTGGAGGCCGAGGGCAAGCGTGACTCCGCCAAGGGCGCCATCAAGGGCAAGATTGAGGACGCCAAGCGCGCCATCAAGGACGCGGTCGACTCCGACAAGCCGCGCCGGGGCGAGCCCTAGCCGTCCTGCCCGGCGCCTGCCGGGTACATGCATGTGCATGTGAATGATTCGGGCCGTGAGGATGCCTTCCTCGCGGCCCGTTTTATCGCAGCGTGAGGACCAGGAATCCACGCTCCCTCCGTATCCGTTGCTGGACGGTCTTTGCCCGCTGTCCGGGTCCAGGGCCACCGCTGGCCCTGACGAGGGGGAGTCCTCCATGCATGTGTCGCGAAATTCGTCGTTGAGGGGAGACGTGTGTCCGCCCGGGGCACACGTGTCCGCCAGAAGCCGGCCTGCGCGCTGGCTCCAGGGGATGGTGGCCGCGCTGGCGCTCTGGGGCTGCCCATGCTGCACCGCGAGAGCATCTCCAGCCCGAAGGACTGGATGGCCGGCGCGCAGGCCTCCGCGCAGCTCTTCGAGGAGAAACCAGTGCTCGGTGGGCAGATGGTCTCCTCGCGGCACAACAACCTCATCACCGCGGGCACGCAACTGGACACCGCGCTGCGCAACCTGGGCAAGCCGCTGTTCGCTGGCCTCCACGCGCGCTACCAGGGGGGCTGGGCGTGGATGAAGGTGCTCATCGAGCAGGCGGAGTCCGACTGGCGGCACAGCCCCGCCCGTGGCCTGCACGGCATCGACCTGTGGGGCGGCCCGGACCAGGAGCCGGCGGCGCACTACCTGAAGCTGGGTGAGAAGCCCATCGTCCCCTGCGGCGGCGGCCAGTGGGGCGACTACAACGGCGACGGCGCGCCGGACTACCTGGGCGTCGACCCGGCTCGCTGGAACCACGACGTGCTGCGCCCGCTGCTCATCGCGGACAACATGAACGTGGACCACGCCACCATCGACCTGTGTGGCGAGGGGAGCTGGCAGCTCTACTCAGAGGTCTTCACGGGCCTCGGTGGGCTGTACAATCGCACGTACCATCTGGTGTCCACGGTGTACGTCCGCTACACCTACTGGGACACCGCGACGAATGCATGGAAGTCCGAGCGGGTGTTCACGCACCGCTTCACCGGAGGCGAATCGTTAGGCGTCTTTGTTCGCGAGCAGGATCGCCCCACCTACAACCCGAACAACACGCGGAATCCCCAGGAGTGGATGGCGAAGCGGTGGGGCCACGTCTCGCAGAACATCGCGTCGTTCGACTACGCCGGGGCCAATGACTTCCGCGCCGCCGTCCGCACCCGGATGGTGGATGTGCTGAAGGAACAGCAGCGCCAGTTCTACGGCAGCATCGCCACGCGCATGGGCCAGGCGGGAGACGCGTTGCAGGTCCAGGCGAAGCGGATGACGGGCACGCGGCTGTTGTGGCAGTCCTACGCGGCGCTGGCGTTGCCGCTGTCGCTGGACCACGACGAGCACCTGCGCGGTCTGCTGTACGGCGAGGACGCGGTGCTGTCGGGCCACGACACGCCGCAGGACGTGGAAGTCACCCCGGTGCTGAACGACGTGATGGACATGTACGCGCTGTTCAGCGCCACGGCCTCGCCCCCGGCCCACAACATCCTGGCGGACCTGCACCCGGCGGTGACGTCGCGTGCCGACAGGCTGAAGGCCGCCATCGACGCCTCCCTGGATGCCCAGGCGGAGGCGGGTGGCCCCGAGGCGAGCGCCTGGGTGGAGTCGACGCTGCTGCGGCTGCGGCTCAGCGTCCCGCAGTGACGCTCACGCGGTGACCTAGCGTGAGGTGTCGCGGGCCGCGGGGGACCTTCCTCCGCGGCCCGTGCCGTTGCTACCGCTTCGCCACCGGCGGGCACGCGACCTCGAGGAACGTCGTCGTCTTCCCGCTCAGCATGACCCACAGGCAGCGCAGCACGCAGCCCGTCCCGAACTCCCGGTAGATGAGCCCCAGGTTGGCGACCACCTCTCGTCCGGTGATGATCCCGCGCATTGGCACTTCCCCCTTCTTCAGCGTTCCGCCCGTCCCCGCCACCCACCCCGCCTGTCGCTGCCCGCCCGGACCCCTCTGCAAAGCATCGGCCGTGCCTCGCTCGGACCTTCTGCCGGACTTCGGACATGCCAAGCAGGCCAAGCCTCGTGAAGGGCGCCTGCTCTCCTTTCTTCTCGGTGGGTACGGCCGCTGGGTTGCTGGAGATTTTTCAGGGAGCCGCTCCTTGGCACCTCTGCACGCCGCGGAGTGTTCCCTGGGCGGAGGTGGGCTTGTTCCGGAGGCCTGCCCGGTCGCGGACTTTGCGACACGCCGAGCCCGGTGGCGCCTGGCGCGCGACGCCTGAATCTTCGAGGTGTGGATGACGCCAGGCGCCGCGCGGCCGTCCACGGAGCGGCGGAGCGACCGGTTGCCTCCGGGAGGCTGCAAGGTGCCACCTTCACCGCTACACGCATACTCACAAGGTGAGTCGGGTGGAAGGGAAGGAGGGATGGAGATGAGGCCGTCACAACTTTCGAGGACGGCAGTGCCGCTGCTCCCTCCAGGGCTCGCCCGGGGGCAGCGGGGCGTGTCGCGCCTGGTGCTGGGAACGGATTTCTCGCTGCGCTCCGAGTTCGCGCTGGCGCGCGCGCTGCGCCTTCCGCTGGCGCACGGGAGCGTCTTCTGCGTGCTGCACGTGGCCCCCGTCCTGGACGGGCAGGAGGGGCCAGGTGGGACGCTGTCGGGTGCACGCTGCCTGCGCAAGGCGGTGAGCTCCGTGTGCAGGCGGCTGCGCAACCGCGTGGACATCGACGTGCGCGAGGAGCTCGGGCGAGGGGACCCGGTGGAGGTGGCGTCGGCCGTGGCGCGGATGTCGGGCGCGGAGTTGGTGGTGCTGGGGCGTCCCCATGTGACGTACCCGGTGCGCGCGCTGGCCGAGGATTCGACGGTGCGGCGCATGGTGCGCCATCTGGGCGTCTCCGTGCTGGTGGTGGTGCCGCACCCGGTCCGGCCCTACGGCAGGCCCCTGGTGGCGGTGGACTTCTCACGCGAGTCGCGCAGGGCGCTGGAGCTGACCTTGCGCCTGTGCCCGGCGCCCGCGCTGGTGGACGTGCTGCACGTGGTGGACACGGCGGCGCAGGAGGCGGAGCTGCGCCGCGCCCATGCGCCGGCCGAGCGGTGGCTGCTGCTGCGGCAGGAGCGGGAGTATCAGGCGCGGGTGGCGCTTGGTCGCTTCCTCGCGCCCTACCGGGAGGCGGGCCGCGAGTTGGAGGTGAGGGTGCGCTGCGGCGAGCCGGCCGAAGAGGGCATCCTGGCGGAGGCGTTGGAGCGGGGCTCGGATCTGCTGGCGCTGGCCATGTCCGCCGTGGAGGCGCGCACGCCGCTGACAGAGCAGGTGCTGGCGCGCGCGGGCTGCGACGTGTTGGTGTCGCGTCACCTTTCGCCTGCATCCTGAAGCAGGAGGGCGCGCTCCGCGTTATGAACGCGGACCGTGTCTCCTCGTCCTACAACAGCCTCTGTCGCCTCGGTGTCGCTCAAGGTCCGCTTCCAGAACGCGGGCAGTCTCTTCAAGCAGTTGCCGGGGACCTTCCGGCTCTTCTGGCAGGCCAGCCCTCGCGGCGCGGTGGTGCTGGGCGCGCTGACGCTGGTGGCGGCGCTGTTGCCGGCGGCCATCGCCTGGGTGGGCAAGCTCATCGTGGACTCGGTGGTGGCGGCGGCGCAGGGCTCGGTGGAGGCCCGCTCGCGGGTGTACGGGCTGGTGGGGTTGGAGTTCGGGTTGATGCTGGGCTCGGCGGTGGTGGACCGCGGGCTGACGCTGACGCGCGAGCTGCTTCGCGCCAACCTGGGGAACCTGCTCAATGAGCGCATCCTCCAGAAGGCGCTGGCGCTGGAGCTGCGGCACTTCGAGGACTCGGCCACCTACGACAAGATGCAGAACGCGCGGCGCGAGGCGAACAGCCGGCCGCTGTCGCTGGTGACGCAGGCGTTCTCCATCGTCCGCAACACCATCACCCTGGGCACCTTCGCCGCGTTGTTGGTGGCGTTGTCGCCGTGGAGCGTGGTGGTGCTGGTGGCCGCGTCGGTGCCGGCCTTCATCGCCGAGGCGCGGCTGGCCATGGCGGGCTTCCGGCTCTACTCGTGGCGCGCGCCCGAGGGCCGCAAGCTGAACTACCTGGAGTGGATTCTCACGCGGGACAGCCACGTGAAGGAGGTGAAGCTCTTCGGGTTGGGGCCGCTGGTGCTGGGCCGCTACCGCACGCTCTTCCAGAAGTTCTTCGCGGAGGACCGGGCGCTGGCCTTCCGGCGGATGGCCTGGGGCCTGGGGCTGGGCGTCCTCTCATTGGGCGCCTTCTATGGCTGCTACCTGCTGGTGGCGGGCCGCGCGGCGAGCGGGACGATTACCGTGGGCGACATGGTGCTGTACCTGAGCGTGTTCCGTCAGGGGCAGGCGGCGTTCCAGGGCATCCTGACCAGCGTGGGCTCCATGTACGAGGACGCGCTCTTCATGAGCAACCTGTTCGCGTACCTGGACATCCCCACCGGCGGCGAGGCGACGCGGGTGCTGCCGCCGCTCTCTCCGCCGCGTGGGCACGACAGCGCCATCGAGCTGCGTGACGTGTCCTTCCGTTATCCGGGGAAGGATGCGTGGGCGCTGAAGAACGTGTCGCTGTCGCTGAAGCCGGGACAGAAGCTGGCGCTGGTGGGAGAGAACGGGGCGGGGAAGAGCACGTTGGTGAAGCTGCTCCTGCGCCTGTACGAGCCGGTGGACGGCGACATCTTCTACGGCGGCGTCAATCTGAAGGACATGGACGTGGAGGACCTGCGCAGCCGCTTCGGCGCGGTGTTCCAGGACTTCGTGCGCTACCAGTTCAACGTGGCGGAGAACATCGGCCTGGGGCACGTGCCGGCGCTGGAGGACCGCGGCCGCATTGAGAAGGCGGCCGAGGAGGGCGGGGCCAGCGGTGTGATTACGGCGCTGCCACAGCAGTACGACACGATGCTGGGCGGCTGGTTCGAGAAGGGGCAGGAGCTGTCGGCGGGCCAGTGGCAGAAGCTGGCGGTGGCGCGGGCCTTCATGCGCGACGACGCGGAGGTGCTGATTCTGGACGAGCCCACGGCCAGCATCGACGCGGAGGCGGAGCACGCGCTGTTCGAGCGCTTCCAGGCGCTGGCGGCGGACCGGATTGCGATTGTGATTTCGCACCGTTTCTCCACGGTGCGCATGGCGGACCAGATTGCAGTGCTCCACAACGGGCAGGTGGACGAGCTGGGCAGCCACGACGAGCTGATGGCGAAGGACGGCCGCTACGCGCACCTGTTCCGGCTGCAGGCGCGCGGATATCAGGACTGAGCGTCAGGCGCGCTCGCCACGCAGGCGCGCGATTTCCGCCCGAGCCTCGGCGAGCTGGCGCTCGGCGTCCTCGCGCCGCTGGGTTTCCAGTTCCAGGAGTCGGGACTCCTCGGCTCGCAGGCGAGACTCCTCGGCTCGCAGGCGGGACTCCTCCGCGAGTTGCTGTACGAGTTCCGCGCGGCTGGCCTCGACGCGCTCGACCATGTGTTCGAGGCGGGCAATCAGCTCGGGTGCCTCCGGCAGGGCCGCACCTCCCAGGTAGAAGCGCAGACGCTCGTCATCTACCTGGAGGTCCAATCCCAGGACTTCGGATGGATAGAGGCCGTGCTGCGGAAGGATGGGGCGATAGACGCGGCGCCCTTCGTCCAGCCGCCAGCCGCTCAGTCGTAGCCGGCCCCGGTCGAAGACGAAGTACTCGCGGATACCCAGCCGGGCGAAGCGCTCGACGTTGCGCTCCAAGTCCTTGCGCCGCTCACCCGCGACGTGCACTTCCAGCGCGAAGTCCAGGCCCTTGCCCTCGGCACTGACCACCCAGCGCATCCGCGCGTGGGGCTCGACGTCCACCACGGCCATGACGTCTGGGGCGAACATGGATTCGCCTGGGTAGTACACGGGCAGCTCGCTCCCCAGGTACACCTTGCGACCAATGCGGGAGAAGAAGCTGCCGAGCACCTCGCGGGCACGCGTCTTGGCCTCGAAGTGGAAATCGCCCTCCGGCGGGTTTGCCTCCGAAACGGGGAATTCGGATGGAAGGCTGTCGACGATACGTTGACGCTCCTCGGACGAGAGCGCGTCCCACGTCTCCTGGGGCGGCGCGCGCGGGTCGTTCGGATCGATGTCGTAGGGCTCGAAAGGCATGAGGTCGTGCATGAGAGTAGGCCGCGCCGCCACGAGGGCCAAGTGGCAGGCAAGGCAGCGTTGTCCTCGAATCAGGTGGTGACGGTTCGCGTGCTGACGAGGACGGTGAGCAAGCAGCGGTCATGCCACTGCTTGGCGTGTGAGAATTCTCGGATTGAGAGGGTCTTCGCGACCCGCGAGTTTCGCGTGCGCGCATGTCACTGACTCATGGCAGGTTCTCCCGCCATGTCGCGTGCTCGAGCTCCGAAGAAGGTCGATGTCGCTGCGTTGATGAAGAAGGCGGACAGTCTGCTGGACGAGATGCCGCCGCAGCTGGACCAGGCGATTCCGTTGCTGCGCGAAGTCGTGGCGGCGGAGCCCGAGCACCTGCTGGGACTCCACTCCCTGAGCTGGTGTTTGGACCCGACGCGGAGCATGGAGCCGCACCGTTGGGAGCAGGAGTTGAAGGCCGAGCACTGGCGGTTGCGCGACCGCATCCTCGAGCTGACGCGAGGGACGAAGCCCGGCGGCGCGCTGACGCTCGCCCATCGTGCACGTTCGTTGGCCCTGAGCCAGTGGGCGGAAGACTTGGTGCGGCGCAAGCCGACCGTGGCGCAGCTCGACGAAGTGGAGGCCGCGCTGAACGAAGCCAACAGCCTTCGGGAACTCGTGAACCACCAGCGTGGACGCCGCGGGCTCGAGGCCTGGCACGCATTGACGCAAGGCAAACCGGAGCAGGGCTACCGCGAGTTGCTCGCCAAGGTGGAGGAGTCTCCTGGCATGTGCGCCCAGGGCGTGATGGACGATGACGACTCGCTCAACTTCCAGGGCCTGGAGGGCGCCTACTCCGATGAGGGCTTCCTGGCCTGGCTGCGGAAGCAGAAGCCCGCGGCACGCCCCGCGGGGAAGAAGGGCAAGGACCTGGATGCCGGACTCCTGCTGGCGGCGGGGCTGGATGCGAAGCCGTTCTTCGGCCCTGGCTTCGAAGGGAACAGTCGCATGGGCCGGGTGCTGGCCCTGGTGGCGTTGGGCGCGGACCTGAAGGCGAGGGATTCCAGCAAGCACAGCGTGCTCCACCTCGCCGCGATGGTGGATGACGCGGCGCTGGTGAAGGAGTTGCTCCGCCTGGGCGTCGCCGCCGACGTCGTCGATTCGAATAAGTCCACGCCACTGCATGTCGCGGCCGAGCACGGCAGCGTGTCCTGCATCGCCGCGCTGGCGAAAGGCGGCGTGCCTGTGGATGCGCTCGATACCTCAGGGCGGACGGCGCTCTTCGAGGCGCGTCAGGCCGACGTGGCCCAGGCGCTCATCGACGCGGGCGCGAATCCCAATGCGGGCAAGGGCTGGACGCCGCTGCACCAGCACGCACGGTTCAAGGAGCGAGGCCCCGTCATCGAGGTCCTGCTCAAGGCGGGGGCGGATGTCTCGCTGAAGAATGGCAGCGGCCAGACGCCCGCGCAGGAGGCGCTGGAGCACAAGAACGCGTCCCTCGCCCAGCTCATGGGGGCCAAGGCTTCCTCGGGCAAGGCCGGCGCGTTGGACGTGCAGCCGCTGCTGGATGCACTGGCGCGTCAGCGCAAGACGCTGCTCAAGGCCTGGTACTTCGAGGACAAGAACGTGGACGGCGTCGAACAGGTCCTGAAGGGGCTCGCGCTGCAAGGTGCCACGTCCTGGGACCAGCTCGCGGCCTCGCTTCAGGGCGAGCTCCCCTGGACGGCCATGGCGGTGGTGCAGCTCGCGCGGGACGTGCTGCCGGCCGAGGAGAAGGCGCCTCGCCTGTCCAAGCTGCCGCGCTTCGTGCGCGGGGACCTCGTGGTGAAGGGCGACGTGCACGTCGATGGGCCGCTGCTCGTGACGGGAGACCTCACGGTGGAAGGCGTGCTGCGCAACGCGGGGATGGAAGGGATGCTGGTGGTGGGCGGCACGCTGCGCGCCACCGGTGTGGACACGGACGGCGAGGTTGTCGTGGGCGAGGACCTGGAAGCGCAGGTGGTGTGGGGCCACGGCAACGACGCTTCGCTCCGGGTCGGCCGCGTGCTGAAAGCGGACGTGGTCATCGCGGACGACCACGACATCCAGGCCAAGGTGAAGGCGAAGCACCACTACGAGAACGGCGAGTTCGACGCCTCGGACGCGGTGCTCAAGAAGGTCTTCGTCGCGAAGGCCTTCGCAAAGTCGGAGTTGGACCGGGACAAGCTGTTCAACGTGCTGCGCAAGGTCGGAGCCGTCCTGGTGTAGATGCGGCCCTGGTGCCCTTTGACGGCGTCACGGCGCGCGCCCGTCTCGAATCCCTGATCGGCGTCAGGCCTGGGGCAGGTGGTCCCGCACCACGCCGAGCCAGTACTCCTTGCCGTAGTACTGGCTCATCTTCCCGATGAGCTTGCCCTCACGGAACAGCAGGAACGTGGGGATGCCGAAGAGTCCGAAGCGCTTGGCCAGGTCCTCGTACTGGTACGCGTTCACCTTGACGACGCGCATCGGAGCGTCACCCAACTCCGCCAGCAGCGCGGGCTCGGCCGCCGCGTAGATTTCGCAGTTCGGGCAGCCGTCACCCCAGAAGTCCACGACCACCAGCTCGCCCTTGGGCTCCAGGACCAGTTGGTCGAAGTTCTCCGCCGTCCCCTCGTAGCTCACGGGATGTGCCATGGCCTCCTGCCTAACGGGCTCGGGTGTCGTGTTCAACTTGCTCACGGGGCTCGCGGCTCGAAGTCCTCGCTGCCTGCTGCGTCCCAGGAGCCGCCAGGCCGGTGCCCCCGGTCCGGTCTGGCGGAGGCCAGGCACGGCCGGAAATTCCCCTCGTGCGGCCGGGCGGCTCACCCCATTGGGCGCTCTGGCCGAGCCCCGGGGGGCTAGGCGAGTGGGCTGTTGCCGCGTTGGGACGCTTCACCCGGCGGAGGATGGATCAGCGGAACACCAGGGCCGCTCCGGAACGCGGGCGGCTGGAGCGGGCGCCAGGGACATCACCTTCGTACGTGAGTCCCGTTTTCCGGAGGAGGGGATGGGTTGGACAGTGGGTAAGGGTTTTCAAGGTATGCCTGCGCGCGGTGGTGGCCGCCATGTCAGCCGGAGCGAGTTGGATCAGCTCTGGCGCGGTGTCATCAAAAGCCAAAGCTCGCACTGCGCAGGAGCGCTCAGCCGCCGTAAGGTTGTGCGACTGGATGTCGTGGAGGGGTCATGCACGAGTGGTTGGAGGCACTTCGCAAGTCGGTAAAGTCATCGTCAGCTGGCGTCTCTCCCGAGGAGATTCGCCGGGCCGAAACGGAGTGCGGCGTTCCATTCCCCGACGAGCTCACCGACCTGTATCAGGCGTTCAACGGGGGCGAACTCAGCGGTGAGGTTCTCCTCTTCCGTCTGCACGGCGCGGAGGGAGACCCGAGCGTCCTGGAGAAGACCCGCCTCAAGCTGGAAGGGCTTCCCGCTGCGGGGCTGTGGCGCATCGGCTTGAAGGGGCAGCACCGGCACCTCTTCGCCTCGCGCAAGTCGGCCATGGTGGAGCAGGGCGACGGTGGCGGTCCGTTGCCGGCCTGGGTCGAGGCGCTGGATAGCGACGACTGGGTCTATGGCACCTGGGAGGGCGAGAAGCGGCAGATGCGGCTGTACCGCTCGTTGAAGGACATGCTCGACGTGCTCGTGCCCCCCGCGGAGGTGGAGAGCTTCGGTGAGCGCACCTTTGCCCGGGCGATGAATGCCGTCCTTCAGGGGGCGCTATCCGGCGTCCAGGCCGACGAGGAGGACGAAGAAGCGGCGGAGTCCGGCGAGGCACCGCTCGGTGCGGCGGCCGAGGCTGAAGCAGTCGAAGAGGCCGAGCAGCTCGAGGAGGCGGAGCTGGCCGATGAGGAGGCCGCCGAAGTGGCGGTAGAGGAGGCGGAAGTACGTGAGCTCGCGTACGAGTACGACGATGGCCGCCCGTCTTCCCGTTACGAGGATGGGGCCGGCTCGAGAAAGGCACGCGCGCAGGCCCAGCAGATACCGCTCGCCATCGGTGGCGCTGGCGTGCTGTTCCCGAAAAGTGCGTCGAGCAGGGTGCAGGGTGTGAAGAAGGCCGCCGCGGAGCCCGCTCCCACGAAGGCGCGCCCCACGAAGGCGCGCCCCGCGAAGAAGGCCGCGATTGAAGCGGCTTCGGCGGAGCTCCCGACTGGAGCGGCTGAAGCCATTTCGGAGCCGGAGGCTGCGCCCAAGACGGCCACCGCGAAGGCCCCCGCCCAGACGGGTGTGGCGAAGACGTCCTCCGCCACCACGAAGAGGGCGACGAAGGCCCCTAACCAGAAGCGCACTGAGAAGAAGCCTGCCACCGCGAAGAGGGCGACGAAGGCCCCTGCCCAGAAGGGTGCGGCGACGAAGGCCGCTACCGCAAAGGCCCCCGCGCGGAAGGCAGCGGCGAAGAAGTCCGTCACCGCGAAGGCTCCGGCTCGGAAGGGCGCGGCGAAGAAGGCCCTTGCTCAGAAGGGTGGTGCAAAGCGGGCCGGTGTCCCGACGAGCGCAGCGAAGAAGGCGACTGCTCAGAAGAGCGCAGCGAAGAAGGCGACTGCTCAGAAGAGCGCGGCCAAGAAGTCTTCTGTGAAGAAGGCCGCTGCTCAGAAGTCCGGAGCGAAGAAGAGCGCCGCGAAGAAGGGCTCAGCCCAGAAGCCAGCGGCGAAGAAGGGCGCACGCGGCCGGTAGTCACGGGCTCGGAGGCAAGGCGCGCTCCCGCGCCTTGCCCCGACGTCGCCTCACCGTCCGTCTACCCCTGCGGCAGCTTGTCGAAGTCGATGGGGCGGATGCGGTAGCCCGGCTGTGCCGTCAACTCCAGCGGCTCTTCCTCCTCATCACCCCGGCGGAACTCATGAATCTCGTCCGGGAGGATGTCGCGGAAGTCCGGCTCCTCCTCCAGCGGTGGGGTTGCCGCCAGGTCTTGGTCGGAGATGTTGATTTCATCCTCACCGGTGTCCGGGTTCATGTGACGCCGAGAGGTGGACTCGCCCACGTCTTCTGCCCCCAGCTTCTTGAATCGCATGGCCTCTCCTCGGAAAGCGCGGTGGGTCGGCTGCCTTCGTCTCAAGAATGAGAACCCGCGGGGGCTCCGGCAATTCTCGCCGCCCGCCTGCCTGCCATGCCTGCCCGTGTCTCAGCGCTCCGGGAGCACGGTGCGGCCAGAGGGGTAGGCGGGCTCCACCTCCAGCATCACCATGGCCAGGGCCAGCACGCGCGACAGCGTCTCGCGCACCTGGTAGCGCCACGGCGTCGACCGTCCTTCGTCCGCGGCCACGCCCCACGCGTCGATGCCCACCGAGTTGGCGATGAACAGCGCCCGCGTCAGGTGGAAGCGCTGGGTGACGAGCACCGCCCGCTTCGCGCCGAACACCGTGGCGGCCCGCAGGCAGCTGTCATAGGTGGACAGCCCCGCTTCGTCGCCCAGGATCGCGCTTTCGGGCACACCGTGCTCCACCAGGTAGCGCCGCATGGCGCGCGTCTCGTGGTGGAAGGGCTTCGTCTGGTCTCCACTGACGAGCACCGTCTGCACCTTGCCTTGCTGCCACAGCGCGATGGCCGCATCCAGTCGCTGGGCGAGCACGGGGGAGGGCACCGCCCCCCGCGCCAGACCCGCGCCGAACACCAGCGCCACGGGCGCCTGGGGCGCCTGCTCCAGGGGGACGATGCGGTCCTGGTAGCTGAGGCGGACGAGGTGGGAGAGGGCGAGCAGCCCCAGCCCACCCGCGGCCAGGACCGCGAGGCCTCTACGCAACCACACCCATCTCGCACCGCCTAGCTTCATGGACCCCGAGAACACCGGTAGAGAGGCCATTGTGTTCCGGGCTCCCTTCTCCGGAAAGCCCAGAGCGACATCCCTGTCTCAGGGGAACGTGCCCGCCTGGGAGCCCGCCGGCTTTGGGGCGAATCGCTCGATGGCCTCCAGCAGCCGCCGGGGCTCCACGGGTTTCTTCAGGAATGCCGCCACGTTGTACGAAGACGCATAGACGGCCCAGTCTCTCGGATTCATCTCCGCCATCCCCGCGGACAGGATGATGACGGGCACCTGGGCCAGCGCTTCACTCGCCTTGCGGGTGGTCAGCACCCGGTGTCCGTCCATGACAGGCAGGGCCATGTCCAGCACCATGAGGGCGGGGCGGGGAGGTTGGGCCAACTGCTCCAGGGCCTCCCGGCCGTTGCGCGCCACGCGCACCGCGTGGCCGTGCAGCTCCAGGTAGGCCTGAAGGGCCTCACAGATGTCCACGTCGTCTTCGACGATGAGCAGCGGACCGGATGACGTCTGAGCCACCATTCCCGCAAGGTAAGTCCGTGTCCTACCGCGGGGAGGGGCTGTCAAGGGGGCTCGGCCGCCTGCCATGTGCGGTGGGGCGGGCGATCGTCTGCCCGGCGGCGGCAGGCATCCGTTGACCGGCTCCCGCCCCGCCTATATAGGGGGCCCCGTCTTACCCTGCCCCGCCTTCCTTCAGGACAAAGCGGGTCGAACGCCCCACAGGAGCTCCCCGGTCCATGGCGTCCCTTCGCGACATTCGCAAGCGCATCCGCTCGGTGAAGAACACGCGTCAGATCACCAAGGCGATGAAGATGGTTTCCGCCGCGAAGCTCCGCAAGGCGCAGGACGGCATCCTGGCGGCGCGTCCCTACGCGACGATGCTGGATCAAATCATCGCGGACCTGTCCGCCCGCGCCGGGGATGAGAGCCTCAGCCACCCGCTGCTCACGGCCCGTCCGGTGAAGCGCGTGGAGCTGGTGCTCCTCACGTCGGACCGTGGCCTCGCCGGCGGCTTCAACTCCAACGTCATCCGCCGCGCCAACCGGTTCCTCTACGAGAACACGAACCTGGAGAGCATCCGCCTCTCCACCGTGGGCCGGAAGGGCAACGACTTCTTCCGCAATCGCGGCCAGAACATCCGCAAGGACTTCGGCGGCCTGTACCAGCGCCTGAACTACCGCGCCGCCGCGGACGTGGCCGAGGAGCTGGTGGCCAGCTACCTCAATGGCGAGGTGGACGCGGTCCACATCGTCTACAACGAGTTCGTCACCGCCATCTCCCAGACGGTGAAGGTCGCTCAGTTGCTGCCGCTGCAGACGCTGGGGACGCCGGACCAGGCCTCGACGGCGGGCTCCACCTCGCTGGTGGACTTCAAGTACGAGCCGGACCGTCAGTCCGTGCTGGACCGCCTGGTGCCCCAGGCCGTCAACATCAAGCTCTACCGCGCCCTGCTGGAGAGCGTGGCCAGTGAGCACGGCGCCCGCATGAGCGCCATGGAGAACGCCACCTCCAACGCGACCGACATGATCGGCAACCTGACGCTCACCTACAACCGCACGCGTCAGGCGGTCATCACCAAGGAGCTGATGGAGATCGTCTCCGGCGCCGAGGCCCTGAAGTAGGGCATTCGCGCAGCCGCGACCCTGTCTCCTGGGCCCGCCTCGTCTATCGAGGTGGGCCCTTCGCGTTTAAGGCCCCGGCCGAGCGCGGAAGTCCGCTCGAGGAGGGGGTACATGAGGCAGCGGCTGTGGTTGTTCCTGGGGCTGGTGTGCTGCGTCACGGGGTGTGGCTTCGAAACCGTCTCCAGCGGGTATGGAGGCATCGGCTTCGACTCGTTCGGCAGCGGCACGCAGCGAGAGCCGTATGGAGAAGGCTTCCACCTCCTGCGGCCGGGCAAGTCGCTCATCGTCTACGACTTGCGCGTGCAGGAGATGAAGGACGGGCTGAGCGTCCTGTCCAACAACGGCCTGGACCTCAAGGTGGACGCCAGCGTGCGCTACCGGGTGGACCCCGCGAAGCTCTTCGAGCTGCACACCCAGACGGGGCCCAGGTACGCCGACATCCTGATCGCCCCCGTGGTCCGCTCGGAGGCCCGCAAGGTGTTCGGCCGCTACGCGCCGGAGGAGATCTACTCCTCGAAGCGCGAGCAGATTGAACAGGAGATTTTCGAGGAGGTGACGCGCTCGCTCGAAGGCAAGCACGTGGTGGTGGAGGCCATCCTGGTGCGGGACGTGACGCTGCCTTCGGCCATCCGCGACGCCATCTCCGACAAGCTGGCGGAGGAGCAGCGCAGCCAGAAGATGCGCTTCACCCTGGACAAGGAGCGCCAGGAGGCGGAGCGCAAGCAAATCGAAGCGGAAGGCATCGCCCGGTACCAGGACATCGTGCGCAAGGGGCTCACCGAGGAGTACCTGCGCTTCAAGGGCATCGAGGCCACGGAGCGGCTCGCCCAAAGCCAGAACGCCAAGGTCGTCCTGGTCGGTAGCCCGAACAGCGGGCTGCCCCTGGTCTACCAACCGGATGGGAAGTAAGAGGGTGGCGCCCGGCATGTGGTTCCGCTAAGCCGGACTTACCAGTCAGTTGCCCGGGAGGCTTGACCCCCGGGGGGGGCCCCGGTAAAGGGGGCCCGCCCTCACAGCCGGGCCGAAATTTCAAGGGTGGCGGCGCCCGTCCGCTCCCCGTGCGAGGCAGACGATTCCATGAGCGCTCAAGTTCCGACGGCAGGCAGAATCATCCAGGTCCTCGGCCCCGTGGTCGACGTCGAGTTCCCGCCCGGCGGTCTCCCCGAGGTCTACACGGCCCTCAAGGTCACCAACGCGAACCTGAGCGCCGCCGCTGACAACCTCACCCTCGAGGTGGCGCAGCACCTGGGCGAGAACACCGTCCGCACCATCGCCATGGACTCCACGGAGGGCCTGGGCCGCGGCATGGCCGTCACGAACACGGGCGCCCCCATCCAGGTGCCGGTGGGCAAGGCCACCCTGGGCCGCATCCTGAACGTCACCGGTGAGCCGGTGGACGAGATGGGCCCCGTGAAGGCGCAGGAGTACTGGTCCATCCACCGCGCGCCGCCGCCCTTCACGGAGCAGGACGTGCGCGTGCAGATGTTCGAGACGGGCATCAAGGTCATCGACCTGCTCGCCCCGTACACCCGCGGTGGCAAGATTGGCCTCTTCGGCGGCGCCGGCGTGGGCAAGACGGTGCTCCTGCAGGAGCTCATCCGCAACGTGGCCGTGGAGCGCGGTGGCTTCTCGGTGTTCGCCGGCGTTGGTGAGCGCACCCGCGAGGGCAACGACCTCTACCACGAGATGCAGGACACGAAGGTCATCCAGACGGACAACCTGGAGGCCAGCCAGGCCGTGCTGGTGTACGGCCAGATGAACGAGCCGCCCGGCGCCCGCGCCCGCGTGGCCCTGTCCGCGCTGACCATGGCCGAGTACTTCCGCGACGTGGAAGGCCGCGACGTGCTCCTCTTCGTGGACAACATCTTCCGCTTCACCCAGGCCGGCTCCGAAGTGTCCGCCCTCCTGGGCCGCATCCCCAGCGCCGTGGGTTACCAGCCCACGCTGGCCACGGAGATGGGCGGTCTGCAGGAGCGCATCACCTCCACCACGAAGGGTTCCATCACCTCCGTGCAGGCCATCTACGTCCCCGCCGACGACCTCACGGACCCGGCGCCCGCGACGGCCTTCGCCCACCTCGACGCGACGACGGTGCTCAACCGCTCCATCGCCGAGCTCGCCATCTTCCCCGCCGTGGACCCGCTGGACTCCACCAGCCGCATCCTGGACCCGGCCGTCATCGGCGCGGAGCACTACGGCGTGGCCCGCAAGGTCCAGGGCATCCTCCAGCGGTACAAGGAGCTGCAGGACATCATCGCCATCCTCGGCATGGACGAGCTCTCCGAGGATGACAAGCTGGTGGTGGCCCGCGCCCGCAAGATTCAGCGCTTCCTGTCGCAGCCCTTCTTCGTGGCCAAGGTCTTCACGGGCAAGGACGGCCGCTACGTGAAGCTCCAGGACACCATCCAGGGCTTCAAGGAGATCGCCGAGGGCAAGCACGACGACATCCCCGAGGGCGCCTTCTACATGACGGGCAGCATCGACGAGGTGGTCGAGAACGCGCGGAAGCTCGCGGCGAGCTAAGCTGGGCGCTTCTCCTCCCGCAGAGGTCCCCATGCGCCGTGCAGCGCTCGCCCTGGTCCTGATGTTCCTGGCTCCCTCCTCCGCCCTGGCGGAGGAGCGCAGGGGACGCGCCCGGGTGAGCGCCAACGGGCTCTACAGCGTCCGCATGGTGGAAGCGGCGCAGGACCAGTGCCGGTTGGAGGTGACGCAGGAGAGCGGCCCCGTCTGGACGCTGAAGGAGTGTCTGGGCACGGTGGACGACCTCTACTTCGTCTCCAACGACGGCGAGCGCGTCTGGGTGGTGTGGCCGCTGGTGGAGAAGGGCAAGGCCGTGGCGGAGCCGCGGACGAAGAAGTCGAAGGCGAAGAAGCCCAAGGGGCCTCCCGCCTGGGCGCGCGTGGTGGTGGCGGCGCAGTATGGGCGGGATGGCCAGCGGCTCCAGGAGAAGCGGCTGACCGAGTGGCTCAACACGCGGCAGCTCTCCGAGGTGCGCCAGCTCACCCACCACTTCAAGTGGCTGGAGGGCACGCTCGGAATCCCCGGCAAGGGGCCCCGGTTGACGGACGCCGGGGTGGTGGAGTTGGAGCCGGTGGGTGGAACCACCCGCCAGCTCACGTTCTGATTCGGTTGTGCGAGGAGCCTCATGGCCAAGCTGACTGTGGAGATTGTCACCCCCGAGAAGCGCATCCTGTCGGTGCAGGCCGACGAGGCGATTGTTCCTGGCGGCCGGGGCCTGTTCGGCGTGCGGCCGGGGCACACCCCGTTCCTGTCGCTGATGGAGCCGGGCGCGCTGACGCTGATCGAGAGTGGCCGGCGCGAGTCCTACTTCGTCGCGGGCGGCTTCGTGGAAGTGGGCAACGACAAGGTGCTGGTGCTCGCCGACGCGGCCGAGCCCGTCACGGGCATCGACGTGGAAGGCGCCCGTCGCCGCATGGCCGAGGCCCAGGAGCGCATGAAGGGCATGTCCTCCGAGGACGCGCGCTTCGAGCTGGAGCAGGCCACGGTGCGCCGTGAGGCCGCCCGTATCGGCGCCGCCAACACCGCGCGCGCGTAGGTTTCTCCTCCGTTTCACCGCCCAGGAGCGTCCCGCGCTCCTGGCGTCCCTGGCGTGACGCCCGGGCTCCCCTCGAGCGGAGCCGGTGTCCGCTTCTGTTTCCGTGACGGTGCCCCTCTGGGGTGGCGCCTCCGGAACAGGCTTTCCGGTCCGCACCTCGCTTCACAATGCCCCCAGGGGCCTGGCTGCGTTCGCCCTCGAGCCTTCGCGCGGGCGCGGCGGCCTCCTGTCAGCGACTGTCCTCGCTCGCAGTAGCTCCACTGACAGTGCTGCTTTCATTTGACGTGACGGTGCGGATTTTAAGGTGCATCTAGAATGCATCTTAAAGCCCATGCCGGGCGAGAGGAGCGGCACCATGAGCGTTACGGCGGAGAAGAGTGTCTACGAGCAGCTGGGCGGAGAGCCGGCGATGGCGGCGGCGGTGGAGGTCTTCTACCGGAAGGTGCTGGCGGACGATCACATCAGCCACTTCTTCGAGGACGTGGACATGGAGCGCCAGGCCGCGAAGCAGAAGGCGTTCCTGACGATGGTGACGGGTGGGCCGGTCCACTACTCGGGCAAGGACATGCGCGCGGGCCACGCGCCTCTGGTGAAGCGTGGGCTGAACGACTCGCACTTCGACGCGGTGGCGGGCCACCTGAAGGCGACGCTGGAGGAGCTGGGCGTGGCCGCGCCGCTGGTGGCGAGGGTGATGACCATCGCGGAGAGCGCCCGCGCGGACGTCCTGGGACGCTGACCAGAGGAGCACGCCATGGCCAAGGTAAAGCATGAGTCCGACTGGTACCCGTTGGAGTCCGGAGAGAGTGTGCTGGACGCGCTGCTGCGCCAGGGCGTCTCCATTCCGAATGCGTGCCGCGCGGGGGCCTGCCAGTCCTGCCTGATGCGGGCCGTGGCAGGGACGGTTCCAGAGGCCGCGCAGGTGGGGCTGAAGGACACGCTCCGGGCACAGGGCTACTTCCTCGCCTGTGCCTGCCGGCCTCCGGAGGGCACGCAGCTGGAAGTCACTGGCGCGGAGGCGCTGCGCATCCCCGCGCGCATCCAGGCGCTGTCGTTGCTGTCCACCAGCGTCCTTCGTGTGCGGCTGGTGACGGACAGCCCGCTGGCGTACCACGCGGGGCAGTACATCTCCCTGGTGCGCGAGGATGGGCTGGCCCGCAGTTATTCGCTGGCCAGCCTGCCTCATGAAGACGCCTTGGAGTTGCATGTGCGGCTCCAGCCGGGCGGGGCGATGAGTGGCTGGCTGGCGCATGATGCACAGCCGGGAGACAGGCTCCAGGTGCAGGGGCCGGCGGGGAGTTGCTTCTATGTGCCTGGCCGGCCCGAGCAGCCCTTGTTGCTGGCGGGCACGGGCACGGGCCTGGCGCCGCTGTACGGCATCGTTCGCGACGCGCTGGCGGCGGGCCACACGGGGCCCATCTGGCTCTTCCACGGCGCTCGGACGCCCGAGGGGCTCTACCTCACCTCCGAGCTGCGGGCGCTGGCGGAGCAACATCCTCAGTTTCTCTATCGTCCGGGTGTGTTGGAGGGCGGCAGCCGGGACGTGGCCGAGGGAGCGCTCGATGTGCTCATCCGCGCCGAATGCCCGAAGCCGCTGGGCTGGCGCGCATGGCTCTGCGGAGACGGGCCATTGGTGCTATCCCTTCGAAAGAAGCTGTTCCTGGCCGGGCTCTCGCTGAAAGACCTCCACACGGATGCCTTCTTGCCGAGCGTTCCATCGGGGCAGCGTACTTCCGACGCCGGAGCCCGCTGACGTGCACCTCACCCTCCATGCCGACTACTCGCTGCGGGTGCTGCTCTACCTGGCCACGCGCACCGGGCGGCCCGTCTCCACGCAGGAGATGGCGGATGCGTACGGCATCTCCAAGCACCACCTGGTGCGCGTGGTGCAGACGCTGGCGGGGCAGGGGGTGGTGGACGCGCGAGCGGGCCGCTCCGGCGGCGTGGTGCTGGCGCGCGCGCCAGCGGACATCCAGGTGGGGAGCGTGCTGCGCGCCGCGGAGCCGGACTTCCACCTGGTGGAATGCTTCGACCGGGAGCGAAACGCCTGTCCCATCGCTCCCGCTTGTGGGCTCAAGGGCGTCCTGGACGAAGCGCGCGAGGCGTTTCTCGCGGTGCTGGACCGGTACACGCTGGCGGACCTGCTCCGCCGCTCGCGCCCGAACCTGCAGGACTACTTCCTCCCCACCTCCGAACCATGATGTCCGGCACGCTGGAGCTGTTTCATCGCATCGCGGATGCACCGTCCGCGCAGGCCCGGCGCTACATCGTGGACTACGCGCTGGAGGACCGCGTGCGCTTTCGCAACGTGGCCTTCGACGAAGCGGAAGCGGACTGGCGCAAGCATGGCGGACATACCACGCCCGCGCTCTGGGATGGCACGCACCTGCATCAGGGCGCGCAGGCGGTGATGGCGCGCTTGCAGGCCGTCGTCAACCTGGGGCGCGACGACGCATGAAGTAGCGGGCGCGCGTGTGCTGACACCCGCGCGCTGGTGCCACCTGCGCGTCCCTCGTGCGCCATTCCCGCCGTGCGCGAAGCTTCGAGAGTTGGACACGTGTACAGGTGCGCGGATGCGTGCACCCTCCGATGCTTGCCGCGCGCGTGTTGGTTGCGGTAGTCAGCCCACCCCGCGCTGCGATCCACGAGGCGCCAGGGATGGAGGGTGGACGGTGAAGAATCCGAGCGGCGGAATTTCGAGGACGGCTGTATCGCGCTCGTCAAGCCCCGGCATGATTCTTCCCGCTCCGGCTCGCGGATGTTTCACGGGTTTCTCTCGGCCGTTCTGGCCTGAGCGTCGGTTAATCTCCACGACCCCATGTCGCTGACTCCCGCCGAGCGCCAGGACAGGTTCCATGCGGCGTTCGTGGGGCTCGCAATCGGTGATGCGCTCGGCTTTCCGCTGCGCGGCATTCCACCGGCGAGCCTCACGCGGCTGCCCGGCCTTGCCGAAGACTTCGCGCCCCGCCCGCGCGGAAAGTTCGCCAAGGGCCAGTTCAGCGACGACACGCAGTTGCTGCTCGCGGCGGCGGAGAGCGTCATCCGCGAAGGCAAGGTGGACGGCCGCAGCGCGGCGGCGCACCTGGCGTGGCTGTGGCAGGAGGGCATCATCCTCCAGCCGCCCAAGAGCCTGGCGGACGCGCTGCAGCGGCTAGCCAGTGGCGTGCCGTGGATGAGCGCGGGCGCGTCCCTGGGCACGCGCTGCCATTCGGTGCTCAGCCGCGCGCTGGTGGTGGGCCTGCTGGAGAGCGGCCACCGCGCGCGCCTGCCGCATGACGCGGGCGTGCTCACCATCATCACGCACAAGGACCCGGTGTGCGCGGCGGCGGCCGCCGCCTTCGCGCAGGCCGCGGCGCTGGGCATGGAGGCGGAGCCGCTGACACCCGCGGCCTTCTGCGAGGAGCTGGCGCTGTCGGCGGCCGTGCACGACAAGGGGCTGGCCGAGGAAGTGCGCCACCTGCCGCGCCTGCTCACCTGGGACACCGCGCGCGCGCTGACGCAGTTGCGCAAGGTGGGCGTGCCCCCCAGCGAGCTGAAGGGCGTGGACGGGCTGCCGCCGCACGTGGTGCCGGTGCTGCTGACGTCGCTGTTCGCCATCCTCAAGGTGCCGCACGACTTCCGGGAGGCGGTGGCCCTCACGCTGCGCTGCGGCGGCGAGGCGGACGTGGCCGCGGCGCTGACGGGCGCTCTGCTGGGCGCTCACCTGGGGACGCGCGCCATCCCCGCGCGGCTGCGCAAGCAGGTGTTGTACTCCGAAAACCTGGTGGATACGGCGGACCGCCTCTTCCGCGCCCATCAGGTCCGCGAGACGCTGGCCACCGCCCTGTCGCACCGCCGTCGCCGCTGAGCGCGAGGGCAGGGCAGGCGGGCGGCCGCCGGCGTGCATTTCTCCGGGGCTTCACTGGAGGGAGCGTCCTGCCCACCTTGTGCGAAGGAGCGGGCCGCAAGGATGCCAGGCAGGCATGGGAGCGCACGTGTGGTCCGCGGAGTCATCGCAGGAGGCGCACGTCGTGGATCTCGAATCGGAACGCCTGGAGCGAAGTCAATTGGAGACGCTCTCCACGGCGGAGCTCATCCGGCATGCCTTGGCGGAGACGCGCCTGCTGGTGCGCGCCGAGGTGATGCACGCCAAGAAGGAGCTGCGTGAGGAGCTGAAGGCCGCGCGGACCGCGGGAATCCTCCTGGGGGCGGGCGCGGTGCTGGCGCTCACGGCGCTGGCCGTCCTCTTCGTCGCGCTGGGGTTGGCCCTGCCCATGGCCCAGGCGCTGGGCGTGCTGGTGGTGGGCGTGGTGCTGCTGGCGATTGCCGGTGTCTTGCTCTTCGTGGGACGCAAGCGCGTGCCCAAGAAGCCGCTGCCGCACACACAGGAACGCTTGAAGATGGACTACCAGCTCACGCGGGAGACGCTGCAATGAATGGCAACGACCGCGACGCAGGCGAGCCCTCGGCAATCGAGCGGCAGCATGAGGACCACCGCATCGCCCGGGGCATGGGGGACCGCAAGCAGGTGGAGGAGACCGCCGACCGCATCCGCGACGAGCTGATGCTCACGCTGGCGGAGTTGGATAGACGACGCGAGCGCGCGCTCGACGTGCGCTACCACGCGCGGCAGCACCGCGCCGAGCTGATGGCCGCGGGCGCCGCGCTGTTGACGGCGGTGGGTCTGGGCGTGGGGTACGCGGTGTACCGCGCGCGCAACCGCGACGAGATTCTGCGCCGCAAGCGCCGCAAGGCCCTGGCCCGTGCATGGGAGCACCCGGACCGCGTGGCCTCCAGCGCGGAGCGCCGCCCGCTGGGCGCGGAGCTGGGGAGAAAGCTCGTCCTCATCTTCGCCAGTACGCTCGCCACCGCGGTTGCACGAAACGCGGTGATGACGCTGGTTCCTGCGCGCCGCGCCCCCGCTTCTGCTCAGATAGTTTATAAGAATCAATAATTGCGACAAAATAAGACATAAACCATTCTGATGCCCATGACGGACCTGCTCTATGCGCGGGCCCAAATGGGCTTGTCGCTCGCGTTCCACATCGTCTTCGCCGCGGCGGGAGTGGCGCTTCCCGTTCTCATGGTGCTCAGTGACTGGAAGGGCCGGCGCACCGGTGATGCGGACTATCAGAAGCTGAGTCAGAAGCTGGCGAAGGGGACGGCCATCCTCTTCGCGGTGGGCGCGGTGAGTGGCACGGTGTTGTCCTTCGAACTGGGCCTGCTGTGGCCAGAGTTCATGGGGCAGTACGGCGAGGTGATTGGGCTGCCCTTCAGCCTGGAGGGCGTCGCCTTCTTCACCGAGGCCATCTTCCTGGGCATCTATCTGTATGGGCGGGAGCGGGTGTCGCCGGGGATGCACATGTCCTCCGGCGTCATGGTGGCGGTGAGTGGCGCGGCCAGCGCCTTCTTCGTCACGCTGGTCAACACGTTCATGAACCACCCGTCGGGCTTCACGCCGTCGGCGTCAGGGCCCATGGACGTGCAGCCGCTGGTGGCCATGTTCAGCCCCGGCTGGCAGTACCAGACAGCGCACGTGCTGCTCTCCTGTTACCAGGCGAGCGCCTTCGCCATGGCGGGCATCCACGCCTTCGTGTTGCTGCGCCACCCGGGCGTGGCCTTCCATCGAAAGGCCCTTTCGGTGGCGCTGCCGCTGGCGTGTGTCACCGCGCTGCTCCAGCCCGTGGTGGGGGACTTGTCCGCCAAGCACGTGGCGAAGGCGCAGCCGGTGAAACTGGCCGCCATGGAGGGTCAGTTCGAAACGGAGCGCGGCGCGCCGCTGCGCCTGGGCGGACTCCCCAACGTGGAGACGGGCGAGGTGCCCTACGCGGTGGACATCCCCAAGGGCCTGTCGATTCTCGCCTTCGCGGACCCGGACGCGGAGGTGAAGGGCCTGAATGCCTTCCCGCGCGACGAGTGGCCGCCGGTGGCGAAGGTCCACGTGGCCTTCCAAATCATGGTGGGCACCGGGAGCGCCATGGCGCTGTTGGCGTTGGTGACGCTGGGCTGGCGGTGGCGGAAGAAGGCCTGGCCCCACGGGCGGAAGATGATGTGGGCGTGGCTGTTGTCGGGGCCGCTGGGGGTGGTGGCCATGGAGGCGGGCTGGCTCGTCACGGAGTGGGGACGGCAGCCGTGGATTCTTCGCGGCGTCATGCGCACGGCGGACGCGGTGACGCCGGTGCCACACCTGGCCGCGCCCTTCTGGACCTTCACCGTCGTGTACCTGTTCCTGGGGGTGACGGTGGTGCTCCTGCTGGTGCGGCAGGTGGCGGGAACGCTGCCCACGCGCGACAGCGGTCCGCTGGGAGGTGAGGCCAATGCCAACTGACGCGATTCTGGGCTTCGCGGTGGCGGGGACCTTCGTCCTCTACGCCCTCTTCGGCGGGGCGGACTTCGGGGGCGGCGTCTGGGATTTGCTCGCCTCCGGACCGCGCAAGGCGGAGCAGCGCGCGCTCATCGCCCGCGCCATTGGCCCGGTGTGGGAGGTGAATCACATCTGGCTCATCGTGGGCCTGGTGCTGCTGTTCGCCGGCTTCCCGCGCGCCTTCGCGGTGCTGAGCGTGGCGCTGCACGTGCCGCTGACGTTGCTGCTGCTGGGCATCGTGTTCCGGGGCGCGGCTTTCACCTTCCGGGCCTACGACACGCGCGGGGACGCGGTGCAGCGGCAGTGGGGGCTTGTCTTCAGTGGCGCCAGCGTCATCGCGCCGGTGCTACTGGGCATGTGCGTGGGGGCCGTGGTGAGCGGCACCATCCGCGTGGAAGGGCGGGTGGTGGTGAGCGGCTTCTTCGCGTCGTGGCTCGCGCCCTTCTCATGGGCGGTGGGCGCGCTGGCGCTGAGCCTCTTCGCCTTCCTGGCGGCGGCATACCTCACTCACGAGGCGCACGAGCCCACGCTGCGCGAGGACTTCCGCCGCCGGGCAATGGGCGCGGGCGTGGCCGTGTTTGTCGCGGCGCTGGCGGTGCTGTTGCTGGCACGCGAGGGGGCGCCGCGCGTCTGGGAGGGACTCTTGCGCTCGCCCTTCGCCCTGGCGCTGCATGCGGGCACGGCGGTGGCGGCGGTGGCGTCCTTCGCGCTCTTGTGGACGCGCCGCTTTCAATGGGTCCGTGTCGCTGCGGCTGTGCAGGCGGGGCTCATCGTGCTGGGGTGGGCCGCCTCGCAGTACCCGTACCTGGTGGTGCCGGACGTCACGCTGCACGGCGCGGCGGCGAGCCCTGGCGCGCAGCGCTTGTTGTTGGTGGCGCTGGGCGTGGGCACGGCCGTGGTGGTGCCTTCGCTGGTGTTGCTGTTCCGCGTCTTCCGGCCCGCGCCCACGCCGGGCGCCGGCTCGGAGGTGTGAGTCGCGCGGGCGTCCCTCGCCACGCGCAATGCGTGGCGGGGACGAAGCGACGCCTTAGAACCGCGCGTTCACACCCGCGTAGAGGGTGCGGCCGCGCTCCTGGAACACGTAGCCTTCCTCGTCCTCGGTGCGGGTGTTGGCGAGGTTGAGGACGCCCGCGTTGACGCCGAAGTTCTTGCTGATGTCGTAGCTGGCGCCGGCGTCGAAGAGGGCATAGGCCTCCACTTCCTCGGTGCCGCTGAGCTGCGTGCCAATGTACTGGCCGCGCACGAAGGCCTTCAGCTTGTCCACCGGCGTCAGGTCAATCTGGCCGTTGAGGGTGTGCTTGGGCCGGTAGGCGAGCTGCACGTCGTTCTCCAGGTCCCGGCTCTCCAGGAAGGTGTAGTTCGCGCTCAGGCGCACCACGTTGCCGAAGGCCTTGCTCGCCGTCGCCTCGACGCCGCGCAGGCGCGCGCGGTTGACGTTGCGGGGCACGTACAGGGGCAGGCCCGTTCCCGGGTCGGTGCCCACCGGCTCCACGCCCGTGCCGCGCGGCGTGTCGATGAGGTTGCGGATGTTGTTCTGGAAGACGGTCGCCGACAGGGCCCACGACGTCATGGTCCAGTTGGCGGACACCTCGAAGTTGGTGCTCTTCTCCGGGTCCAGGTCCGGGTTGCCGATGATGCCGCAGCGGCCTCGGCAGCTCGTCACCAGGGACTCGGTGCTCATCTGACGCAGCGTGGGCGCCTTGAAGCCCGTGCCGACACCCGCCTTCAGCGTGAGGTGGTTGATGGGCGAGTAGACGGCGTAGGCGCGCGGCGTGAAGTGGAGGCCGAAGTTCTCGTGGTTGTCCAGACGCGCGCCCAGCAGCAGCGTCAGCTTGTCCATCAGCGCCAGCTCATCCTGCGCGTAGAGGGCCTGCTGGTGCACGCTGGCGCCGCCGCTGGTGAACTCGTCCGACTTGAGGTCAATCCAGCGCGCCTCGCCGCCCACCGTCAACGTGTTGATGCCCAGGTACGCGGTGGCGTTCGCCTCCGCGACGATGTTGTCCTGGGTGAGGCCGTCGACGCCGCTCTCCAGTCCTTCCCAGTAGCCGCGGACCTCGGAGTTGCCCCAGTCCCACTTGCCCTTGTGGCCCAGCACCGCGTCGTTGCGGTGGACCACCGCGTCCGCGTCGCCGTAGGAGCCGCCGATGTAGTACTCGCCGATGCGGTTCTGGTACGCGCGGCCGTACTCGGCGGTAATCGTCTGCTGCGCGGTGGGCGTCCAGTTCAGCGACAGCCGGCCGTTGTGGTCATTGCGGCCCTCGAGCGTGGCCAGGTCGCCGTGGTTGACGACGCTGCCGTCTTCACGCGTCACCGGCGCACCGTCCGCGTTGAGCACGGGCGAGCCCGGGTTGCGCGCGCCATTCCATGCTTGGCGGTGGTTGAAGCCGCCCGTCAGCTTCATGGAGAGCGTGTCCTCGATGAGCGGACCGCTGAGGAAGACGCTGGAGCGGAGCTCCTCGCCGTTGGCGCCCACGGTGGGCGTCTGCGCCTTCAGGTCGATGCCACCCGTCCACTTGGGCGCAATCGGCTTGGTGATGATGTTGATGACGCCGCCCAGCGCCTCGGAGCCGTAGAGGGAGGACATGGCGCCGCGGACGACTTCGATGCGCTCGATGCCCTCCGTGGGGATGAGGCCGATGTCGAAGTCGTTGTGGCGGAACACCGCCTCCAGCGAGTTCACTCGCTTTCCGTCGACCAGGATGAGCGTGTAGCTCGAATCCATGCCGCGGATGCTGATGCCACGGCGGCCCTGGCTGCCGGCCGTCAGGCTGATGCCGGGCGCCAGGCGGATGGCGTCCGTCAAATCACCTACAGGCGCCCGCTTCAGGTCCTCCTGCGTCACCACGGTGACGGAGGCAGGGGCGGAGGTGACGTCCTGCTCGGTGCGCGTCGCCGTCACCACCACGGGGGCCATCTGGAAGATGTTGTCCTCCAGCGCCGCCTCCGCCTGCTCGGCCGGATGCTCGGCGGCCGCGGAATCCGGCGGCGGCGTGGCCGCGTCCTGCGCCCAGGCGGGCGTCATCGTGAGCAGCAGGGCAGAGCCCACCCACTTCCACGTCACGGACAGGCGGGGACCGCGGAAGGGGCGGGGGGAAACGTCATCACGGTGAACGGCGCGCAAGGTCCTTCTCCTCATGTGGGTGTCTGAACTGCCGGACTCCCCCCGTTCCGCTTCCGCCTGCGGCGTCCGCGGGTACTGACTCGAGCAAGGCCCTCCCGCCGCCGCGGAAGTCGCGACGTGGGGGACACCTGCGATGCAAAGGGCCGCGTCCTGAGGTCTTCCGGTGCTCAGCGGAGCGTGCGCGGAAGGCGCAGTTCGTTGCGTGTGACTTTGCAAATCAATATCAATTGAGCGGCACTTTGCGTCCTGGCGGGTGTCCTGTCAACGCGCGGAAGGCGGAATCTTCTACACCAGCCGTAGAAGTCCGCCTTCACCGCGGAGGTGCCCGCGAGGTGTGCGTCAGGCTTGCGTGGGCCAGACGGCCCGCGGTTCTTCGTCGTCCCTGGCGATGAGCAGGGTGGCGCCTTCGAGCAGGTCCTCGGAGTCCAGGGCCTCCACGGCCGTGCGCACGCCCGCGTCGGCGTCCATCACCCGGCAGTAGACGCGGAGCTGCTGGGCCTGGAGCTCACCGCCTTCGACCTCGCCATTGCCCGTCCAGCCGAGCGCGTCCGTGAGCAATTCCTCCACGGCGACGCGCTTCTCCACGTCGTGGCCGGTGCCCTTGCCCTCGACGGTGTACTGGACGATGAGGGTCGTCATCGCCGTGGGCTCAGGCTCGTCATAGCCCTGGTCCACCAGGGGACCGGCGGCCTCGGCGATGACCATGTCCGGGTCTTCATCCGGGGGGAGGGGTAGTTGATGGTCTTCGCCCGTCTCGCCCACGAGGCCTTGGTGCACGGTGAGTGCGCCGTCATGCACCCAGGCCTCCCAGTAGCGGAGCCGGTTGCCTTCCTTCTTGTAGAGCTTCAGCACGCTTCGAGTCTCATTCGAGGACCCCTGCATAGCACGGAGCCCGGGGGGCTTTTCGCTCAGAAGGCACGGCCTTGGCCCCCATCCACGGGCAGGGTGGCCCCTGTGACCCAGCGTGCGCGTTCCGAGCAGAGGAAGGCCACCACGTCGGCCACTTCCTCGGGGGCGCCGAAGCGGCCCCAGGGCAGCTCGTCACGCACCAGTCTGGCCACCTTCTCTGGATCCGCCTTCTGGCGTTTGTCCCAGCTTCCGCCGGGGAAGAGGATGGAGCCGGGGGCCACGCCGTTGACGCGGATGCGGTACTGCGCCAGGTCCACCGCCATCTCCTTGGTGAGCGCGGTGATGCCGGCCTTGGCGGTAGTGTAGGGGGCGCTGGTGGCGTACTCGCGGCCAAAGATGGAGTTGATGTGGACGATGCAGCCGCCACCCTGCTGGCGCATGGCCTCCACGGCGCGCTGGCTGCACCACACGGCGGACAGGAGGTTGCGGTCCAGGACGGATGTCCACTGCTCGGCGGTGGCGGAATGGAAGGCGCCCGCGCCGCCGCTGCCGCCCACGTTGTTGACCAGGATGTCCAACCGGCCGAAGGCGCGCACCGCCGCCTCCACTGCTTCCACGGCGCCGGCCTGGGTGGCCACGTCCGTCACCACGGTGGCCACATCCGCGCCCCCGGCGCGAAGCTGCGCCGCGGTGGCCTCCAGGGCCTCCGCGCCGCGTGCGCTGAGGCACACCCGCACGCCCTCGCGGGCCAGCACCGACGCGATGGCCCGGCCAATGCCCCGGCTGCTGCCGGTGATGAGGGCCGTCTTTCCTCTGAGCTCCAGGTCCATGGGCGGGCGTTCTACTGCGCCTGTCCGCTCATGGGGGCGTCATGGTGCCGGGGCGTTGAGTCCTGTGCGCCAGTCCGGGAGGCATCGCCTGGGAGGGGTTCTGCTTCCGATGACCGGTGCCGCGGCCGGGTGCTTCGGCCGCGGGCATCCGTGGCCGCGTCCTACTTCGCCTGGAAGCGCGCCTGTGTCGGGGTGGCCCCCGGGGTGCGCGTGACGCCGCGGTCCGGGTTGGCGGCCAGGTGCTGGAGCACCTTGAACACCGTCTCCACCTCGTCCGGCATGCCGATGTCCGCCGCGAGCTGCTCGGCGGTGCGGGCCTCCGCGCGCGCCTCGCGCAGGCGCGTCGTCAGCTTGCGCTGGAGCTCCAGCACCACGCCCGCGGCCTTCTTGCCCGCCTCCACGCCCGGCTGGTGGTACGCGTTGATGTGCACCAGCGTGGCGTAGAAGCCCACTGCGCGCTCATACAGCGCAATCAACGCGCCCAGCGTACGCGCGCTCACGTCCGGCACGGTGAGGGTGAGTGACTCGCGGTCCTTCTCGTAGAGCGCGCGCCGCGTGCCCAGCAGGAAGCCCAGCAGGTAGTCACCGCTGGTGACGCCGGGCTCCACTTCCTGCGAGCCGCCGTCACGGTCCTTCAGCACCTCGATGAAGGTGGCGAAGAAGTTGAGCACACCCTCGCGCAGTTGCTGCACGTAGGCGTGCTGGTCCGTGGAGCCCTTGTTGCCGTAGACGGCGATGCCCTGGTTCACCACCTGGCCATCCAGGTCGGTCTCCTTGCCCAGCGACTCCATGACGAGCTGCTGGAGGTAGCGCGACATCAGCAGCAGCCGGTCCTTGTACGGCAGGATGACCATGTCCTTGTGGCCCCGGCCATCACCGGCGTAGTGCCACATGAGCGCCAGCAGCGCGGCCGGGTTCTTCAGCGCATCACGCTCCCGCGTCGCCGCGTCCATGTCGCGCGCGCCCTTCAACAGCGCGTCGATGTCCAGCCCCTGCAGGCGCGCGGGCAGCAGGCCCACCGCGGACGTCACCGACGTGCGGCCGCCAACCCAGTCCCACATGGGGAAGGCGCGCAGCCAGCCCTGCTTCTTCGCGTGGTTGTCCAGCTCGCTGCCGGCGCCGGTGACGGCCACGGCGTGCTTGCTGAAGTCCAGGCCGCGCGCCGAGTAGCCGCGCTCGGCCTCCAGCATGCCGTTGCGCGTCTCCTTGGTGCCACCCGACTTGCTGATGACCAGGGTGAGCGTCTCCGACAGCCGCTCGCCCAGTTGCGCCAGCACGCGGTCGAAGCCGTCCGGGTCCGTGTTGTCGAAGAAGGACACCTGCATCGGGTCCTTCGCCGTGCCCAGCGCGTCCGCCACCAACTGCGGCCCCAGCGCCGAGCCACCAATGCCGACAATCAGCATGTGCGTGAAGCGCTGCGCCTTCTGCGGCTTCACCCGGCCCTCATGCACGTTCTTCGCGAAGGCGTGGATGGCGGCCACCGTGTCGGTGATTTCCTTCTGGAGCGCGGGCTCGGGCGCCAACTCCGGCGCGCGCAGCCAGTAGTGGCCCACCTTGCGCTTCTCGTCCGGGTTGGCGACGGCGCCCTTCTCCAGGGCCTCCATCGCGCCGAAGGCTTCCTCCAGGCGGGGGCGCATCCGCTCCAGGTAGTCCGCCGGGAAGCGCATCCGCGAGACGTCGAGCGTGAAGTCCAAGGCCGGGACGACGCACAGATAACGCTGGTACCGCTCCCACAGTTCTCGCTCGGTCATGGCTCCTCCTGGCAGTTTTCGCGTCGCGATAAGTGCCGGGTGGCTTAGCGCCTCCGTGCGCGGGTGGGAAGCTGGACGGCGGTGTCGGTGCGCGTCCACGGGGCCGCGGGCGGCCGGGTGCTCAACACCTCACACGGAGGGGCGCGCCGCTTCGGGCGGGGGCTGTACCCCGGGCGGCTGGGGCGCCTCTGGGGCGTCGGGCTTCCAGGCCGGGTTGCGGAAGACGTAGCTCAGGCGCTGCTTCAGGGAGCCGGGCTTCGCCGCGTCGCGCGTGATGGCCGCGAACTCGTGGAAGGCGATGCGCACGGGATTGAACGTCTCCAGGTTCTTCGTCAGGCCGTACACGGGCTTCTCGCCCTCTGGCTCGAACGTCCCGAAGAGGCGGTCCCAGATGATGAGGATGCCCGCGTAGTTCTTGTCCAGGTAGCGCGGGTTGGACGCATGGTGCACGCGGTGGTGTGACGGCGTGTTGAGCACCCACTCCAGCGGGCGCGGCAGCCGGCCAATGGCCTCGGTGTGAATCCAGTACTGGTAGAGCAGGCTGACGGACTGCTGCACGACAATCATCACCGGGTGGAACCCGAGCAGCGCCAGCGGTGCCCAGAAGACGAAGCTGGTGGGCGGCGTCCACGTCTGCCGCAGCGCCGTGGAGAGGTTGTAGTGCTGGCTGGAGTGGTGCACCACGTGGGACGCCCAGAAGATGCGGCTCTCATGGTGGACGCGGTGGAAGGCGTAGTAGCAGAGGTCGTCCGCGAAGAAGATGAGCACCCACGCCAGCACGCCGGTGCCCATGCGCAGCGGCGTCAGGTGGTAGAGCGCCAGGTAGCCGGCGAAGGCCACGCCCTTCCACAGGACGTTGATGGCCACGTTGCCCAGCCCCATGGAGATGCTGGCAATCGTGTCCTTCCAGGTGTGGCCCACCATGGGACGGCCTTCGTCCCGCTGCTTCTTCACCCAGAGGGCCTCGGCAATCACCGTGAGGGTGAACACCGGGATGGCCGGGGTGATGAGGTCGGGGATGTGTGCTGCGTCCATGGTGGTCCCTCCGTGTCGGCGAACTCAGGAGCGGGCGCGGCGGCGAGGCCGCGTCAATGAGGGGAGGAAGGCGTTGCGCATGAAGTGGGTGAGCGCATCCAGCATGCGCCGGTGCGCCGGGTCGTTGGGCCGAGCGCTGCCTCCCACCGCGGCGCCCTGCACCGCGTCCAGCGCCAGCTCCACGATGGAGTCGAAGTCCGGGTGCTCGGAGGCCTCGGGGAACAGCTCGCGTGCCACGCGGTGCAGGTTCTCCCGGTGCGGCCCGTCCACCGCCGCCAGCGCCACGCGCAACTCCGCGTCCGTGCGCGCCGCGACGTACAGCTCGATGGCCGCCTGCAGCTCCGGGCGCTGGAAGGCGGCCCACAACATGTCCACCGCCGCCGCGATGCGGTCCCTGCCCGACGGCCGGGCCCCCACACCGGCCAGGTAGTCCTGGATGAGCCGGGGGAAGAGGTGCTCCACCGCCGCGGCGAGCAGCTCCTCCTTCGTGTCGAAGTGCGTGAAGAGCGCGCCCTGTGACAGGCCTGCCCGCTTGGACACCTCCACCGTCGTCAGGCGGGCGTAGCCCTGCTCCACCAACGTTTCGATGGTGGCGTCCAGCAGCTTGCGCCGCGTCGTTTCACGGCGCTCCTGCTGCGTGCGGCGGACAGGCCGGGCCGGCGCGTCCGATGGAGTGTTCTTCGCGGCCATTCGACTCGCAGGATAAGTCTGAACTTAGTGAGTGACCAGTCACTTTCTGTGGTGGAGAGTGAGTGCTCCTCACAGTGGCGTGTGCCGCCACCTGTCCCCGTACACGGGTGGCTCGAAAGGGAAGTGGCCGCTCGTGAGGCGCGTCAGGCCCGCTTCCCCAGCGGCCCGGCGGGCAGGGGCCTGGGTGCCGAGTTCGCGGCGTTCGCTCGGGACTCGGGCATGATTCCCCTCGGGAGGGTGGGCGTGCCGATGCCCTCCGCGTCGTACAGCAGGCGGGCGCGGCGAAAATCCGCAGGGAAATACCCGCGCCACTTGCCTCCGTTTCCGCCCCGCCCCGATATGAACCTTTCAGCCCTCCTTCTTGGTTCTCTCCTGGCTTCGGCCCCTGCGGTTCCTTCCTCTTCCGCCACGGATGTGGGCGAAATGCCCGAGGTCGGCGTTCCCTTCGCCTGTGGTCGCATCCACACGGTGAGCCAGGGACATGACACGGGAAGTCACCAACACAACGACACGCATGCGTGGGATTTCCGCATGCCGGATGGCACGCCCATCGTCGCCGCGCGCGACGGCACGGTGCGCCTGTCTCGTGGTGACAGCACCAAGGGTGGTTGTGACGAGAAGTTCGCGCCCCACGCCAACTACGTCGTCATCTCCCATGGCGATGGACTGGAGACGCAGTACCTCCACTTCAGCGCGGTGGTGGTGAAGCCGGGTGACGTGGTGAAGGAGGGCCAGCTCATCGGCTTCTCCGGCTCCACCGGCTGGGCCTGCGGCGCGCACCTGCACTTCAAGGTGGCGCGTGAGAGCGGCAAGGGTTGGAACAACCCGTCCGTGCCGGCGCGCATCGCTGGCTACGGGGACCCGGTGCGCGACACCCGTGTGGCCGCGCCCCTCTGCAAGGACAACGGCACGGAGGCGCTCATGGCGAGCAACGGCGGTACGCACACTCCGGGGCAGCCGGTGGTGTCCATTTCACCGGAGCGCCAGCAGGCCCTTCGCGGCCTCCCGCCCGGGGCGCAGAGCATCCTCGACGGTCTCTCCCAGCCTCCCGCCCAGGGCGGCCAGGGACTCAACGAAGCGCGCACGTCCGGTGGTACCCGCACGGCGAGCGGCTCCAGCGAGACTCGCTGAGGCCAGCAACGCGCCCGCTCCGGCGAGCAGCATGAAGAGGGCCCCCGCGTTGACGAAGTAGTCCAACGGCAGCAGGGGGCCTTCCACGTAGGCCCGCACCACGCGGTAGCCCACATGGCCCAGCAGGGCCAGCAGCGGCAGGTTGATGAGCGGCAGCACCAGCCAGCGCGCGGTGCGCCACCAGCCGGCCACCGCCTCCGCCACGCCGGTGGTGGCGGTGTAGCGCCAGGCGCCCGCTCTCGCCACCCGCACCTCCTCCAACAGCGTGTCCACGTCGGGGACGCCCAGTAGCGCGGGCTCCAGTCCGCTCGCGCGCGCCACGCTGCGCGCCTCCGCCAGCGCGGTGCGCGCCGCGGCCTGGGCGCTGAAGTCGTCCTCGAAGGGCTCCACCACCGCGGACTCCGCGGCCCTGGCGCGGGTGTGTCCGCGCACCACGTCCACCACGGTGGACGCCGCCGCCACCGCCAGCCCCGCGGGCAGACTGCTCCGCCCCACCAGCGCCGCCGCGCCCAGCCCGCTGGCGCCCCAGAGGGACAGCCGCAGGCCCCAGGCCGCGGGCCCCCAGAAGCGGCCTCCCGCCTGACGCCGCACCTCCGCCGCCAGGTGGCCGTGCGCCAGCCGCAGCCGCGCGTCGAAGTCCGCGCGCAGGCCCTCCGCCGCCTTCTCCATCCCCGAGTCCAGCGCGGCGCGCGTGCGTGACAGCATCGCGTCCGTCTCCTTCAGCGCGGCCTCCACGCGGGTGTGCACCTCTTCCAGCGCGCCCATCGCGTTCGTCTTGCGCACGCGCGCGGCCACCGCCTGCGTGGCCAACCCGCGCAGGTGGAAGAGCAGGGCGCCGAACTCGCCGGACACGTCCCGGCCGTCCTTCGCCGACAGGGCGCTGATGGCGAAGACGGGCACGTCTTCCTGGGCCAGGCCGTACTGTTCGGAGGCCACGCGGCGTACCTGGGCTTTGAGCGTGTCGCGCGACTCGGGAGACAGCTCGTCCGCGAAGTTGAGGATGAAGACGAGCGAGCGCCGGCGGGCGAACTCCGTGAGGAACTCCACCTGGGAGGCCTCCGCCACGCTGCCGCGGTGCATGACGACGAGCGCGACATCCGCGCGCTCCAGCGCCGCGCGGGCCACTTCGCGGTGCGTGGTGGCCACGCTGTTGAGGTCCGGCGTGTCGATGAAGACCTGTCCGCCCCACAGGCCTTGGGGGCCGGGGGCATACGTCATGACCCGCGCGCCGGAGCCCGCCAGCGCGTCCGTGGGCGTGCCTTCTGGCGCGAACACGGTGGCGACCGTGCTGGTGGGCCGGTTGACGCCTTCACGCGACAGGGCCTGCCCCGCCAGCGCGTTGAGGAGGGTGGACTTGCCCGCGCCGGTGGCTCCCACCAACGCCACGCTCAGGGGGGCGTCCTTGCGCGCCACGCCGCGCGCGTAGTCGTCGACGAGCCGCTCCAGGCGCGCGGCATGCGGCCGGAGCGCGGGCAGCTCCAGGGCCGTCTTCAGCAGGGAACGCAGGGCATCGGGTTCAGGCAGGCTCGTCTCGTCCACGTGGAGAGAGCCTGTCCCGGCTTCGTCCGGGTGACTACGAAGAAGATGCGTGGAGGGTGCGCCAGCGTGCAGTTTCCGGCGGGGGGCCCTACCGGGAGCGTCGGGCGTCAGGGTGGGGCGGGGACCGGA
>NZ_SRLV01000082.1:0-39420 GCF_006518205.1 Myxococcus sp. CA005
CCCCAGCGCGCCACCACCCAGAAGGTGACGCGCTGGGGCGTGGCGGGGGTGTCGTACGCCGACGTCGGGTCACCCGGCCGGCCTTCCACGGGCTCCTGGGAGCGGAACTCCTTCACCTCGCCGTCGCCAGTGGCGAACCAACTGAAGAAGACCTGCTCGGGGCGCGAGCCTTCGTCCGTCTCTTCGATTTCGACGCTGCCCTCGGCCAGCACCGGCGTGAAGGTCACCTCGCGCGACACGGGCAGCGGGCCGGTGAGCGGCGCGCCGTCCCACAGGACGTCCGACACCACCGGGTTCTGGTTGGGCGTGGTGGTGGCCCGCAACGTCACCCGGCGCACGCCGCGCTCCGTGCCTTCCGGTGTGCCGCTGCCGTCCGTGGCCTCGTAACCGATGAAGAGCGGAATGCCCCGGGCCAGCGCCTCGCGCAGCGCCGGGTCCTCGGGGTCCAGCGTTCCACCGCCCCCCGGATTGCCCGCGGCCAGTGCCTCCAGCAACACCGCCTGCACGTCCGGGTCCGAGAGCGACAACTCGCCGTCCGGCAACGGCACGCTGTCGTCCCCCGGGCACCGCCCGTCATAGGGATTGCCAGTGAAGCGGCACAGCGCGTAGCGGACGGTGACGGGGCGCGCGTCCGGCGTCACCGCCAGCGCGTTGAACGTCATGGGCCCGGGCAGCGTGGAGGCGTCCGGGTCCACCACCAGCTCGGCGGGCTCCGCCTGGATGGCCAGCACGCGCACGCGCCGGATTTCGCTCTGAAGCTCGAAGTCGGGCCCGCAGCCGGCGAGCAGCACCACCACGAGCGCGGGGAGGATGGAACGCATGCTCAGAAGCTCCCCCGGGCGCCGATGATGGGAAGGATGGGCAGTCCTTCGAAGAAAGCGCTTTGGGTGTAGTTGTAGTTGTAGGCGATGCCTTCCACCGCCGGGTTGTTGTAGGCGTTCGTGAGGTCCAGGTAGACGTTGAGCGCCCACTTCTCGAAGGCGAAGTTCTTGTCCACGCGGATGTCCAACTGGTTGAAGGACGGCAGCCGGCGCGAGTTCACCGCCGCGTAGAGCGGGATGAAGACGTCCGACCCATCGTCGCGCACCGAGCCCACCACCGGCGTCGTGGGATTGCCCGAAGCGAAGCGCATGCGCGCACCCACCTCCCAGCCCGCCGGCAGCTTGTAGGACGCAATCGCTGTCAGCACGTGCGTCTGGTCATTGTCGAAGAGGCGCCAGCCCACGCCCGGCGCGTCCTGGCGCTCGCTGCGGCTGAGCGTGTAGGAGACCCAGCCGAAGAGCCGGTCCGTCAGCGCGCGGCGCACCAGCACCTCCAGGCCATAGATGCGGCCCACGCCGCCGTTGCTCAACCGCTCGGGCACCCGCTGGCCGTTGCGCACCACCGTGGCGTTGGAGCGGACGATGAGCCCGTCCAGGTCGTTGTAGAAGACCTCGCCGCCCACGAACCACTCCGGCCGCGCCTGCCACTCCGCGCCCACGCTGTACTGGAGCGACCGCTTCGCGCGCAGGTCCGGGTTGCCGAAGGCCACGCTCGGCTCATCCTGCACGGGTGGCCCGTGATAGACGCCCGCGCCGCCCTTGAGCGTCAGCGTGTCCGTCAGGCCGTAGCGGACCGCCAGACGCGGGTTGAAGGTGCGACGGGCCTGGGTCTGGTCGGTGAAGATGTAGCTCTCCGCGCGCAGGCCCGGCACCAGCAGCAGGCGCGGCACGGGGCGCCAGCGCGCCTCCACCCAGGTGGAGGGGAAGTACTGGAGGAAGTCGCCGTCCGCGGTGAGCACGTCATCGGTGACGGTGGGCGTGGGCGGCTCCCCCTCGCGGGAGAGGCCCTGGATGCGCGCGGTGACGCGGGCGAAGTTGCTCACCACGTCGATGCCGCCCGCCAGCGTGAGCGCCTCCCCGAAGGCGTACTCCACGGTGGAGCGCAGGTTCAGGTCCGTGGAGGCGATGCGCAGGCCACGGTCGCCGATGCCAAACTGGACCAGCGTGTTGCCCACCAGGCCGTGCGTGTCCAGGGTGAGCGCGTCCGCGCGGTACTGGTGCCGCAGGCGCAACTGGTTGAAGCCGGTGGTGACGTTCAGCCCACCGGTGACGGTGGGGTCGTCGTCCGCCGGCCGGTCGAAGACGAGCCCCAGCCTGTCTCTGGAGGTGAGTCCCTGCAGCGTGAAGGTGTGGCGCGACCTCGGCTTCCACACCAGCTTGAGCTGCGCGTCGTAGTAACGCGGCGCCACCTGGAGGCTGGGGCCGTTGTCGCCCTGTGGCACCAGGCCCAGCACCAGGTCGATGTACGAACGCCGTCCCGCCACCGCGAAGCTCAGCGTGTCGGTGATGGGCCCCTCCACCACCGCGTTGGATTCGATGAGGCTGACGCCCACGGTGGCGTGGAGCCGGTCCGTGCGCGGCTCGCGGCTGCGCACGTTGATGACGCCGCCGGTGATATCTCCGTAGTACGCGGAGAAGTTGCCGGGCAGGTAGTCCACCGCCTCCAGCAGCTCCGAGTTGTAGACGGAGGTGAGGCCGCCGAAGTGGTAGAGCAGCGGAATCCGCTGGCCGTCGAGGAAGACGCCGGACTCCTGCGGGCCCGTGCCGCGGATGACGAGCTGGCCACCGTTGAAGGCGGGGCGCGCCACGCCGGGCAGGTTCTGCACCACCTTCAGCGTGTCACCCTGGGTGCCGGGGACGCGCTGCACCTCGGCCAGTTGGAGCGTGGTCTGCGTCACTTCCTTGCGCTCGCGTTCGCTGCGCACCACCGTCTCGAACGCGCCGAAGATGCGCTTGCGCACGTAGTACGTGGCGCGCGTCTCCTGGCCTTCCGTGAAGGTCTCCTCGGTGCGGAAGCGCTCGTAGCCGCTCTGCACCACCAGCACCTCATACGTGCCCAGGGGGATGCCGCGGAAGGAGAAGCGGCCTTCCTCGTCGGTGACGGTGGAGCGCTCCAGCGCGGGCAGCACCACCTCCGCGCCCAGGAGCGCGTCTCGCGTGCCCCGCTCCAGCGCCCGGCCGCTGAAGTTCACTGGAGCCTCGGGCTCCACGGCGGCGGCGTCCTCACCCTCCGGCGGCGGCGGTGGACGGAAGACGAACTGGTAGGCGTATTCGATGCGCACCGGCGCGGGGACATCGTCCACCTCGGCGGGCTCGAACTGAAACTGGCGGACCGCCTCCACGGCGGCCTCGTCGAAGCCGTGGCCGGCGGGTTGGGACACCTCGACGTTGGAGACGGCGCCCGTCTCCGAGATGTCGACCCACATCACCACCGTGCCCTCGAGCTGCTGGGCCGCGGCTTCCGGTGGATAGAGTGCCTCCACCTGGCGCATCAGCGCGGGGGGCTTCGTCAGCACGCCCTGGGGCGCGCCGGCGTCGGCATCCGTGACGCCCGCGTCCTGCTGAGCGGCGGCGCCAGTGGCGGCGAGGAAGCAGAGGACGGCGAGGAGGATTTTCATGAGGGGCGCGGGACTCCCGCGCCCCTCCTAGTGCGGCGCCTACTTCGGCGCGAGCACGATTTCGATGCGGCGGTTCAGACTGCGATTCTCCGCCGAATCGTTGGCCGCGATGGGCTGGTACTGCCCATAGCCCGCGGCGGAGAGGAACGTCGGGTCCACGCCAGCGTTCTGGAGTGAACGAACCACCGCCATGGCGCGTGCAAGGCTCAGCTCCCAGTTGGACGGGAACTGACCGCCGCCGGTCGGAACGTCGTCCGTGTGGCCTTCCACGCGGATGATCTTCCCCTGCACCGTCTTGAGCGCGTCGGCGATCTTCTTCAGCGCCTCCTCGCCTTCCTTGCCGACCCGGGCGGAGCCGGAGGCGAAGAGAATCTTGTCCTTGAGCTGGACGGTCATCTTGCCCTTGAGCTCGGACAGCTCAATCTTGCCGTCGGAAATCTCCTGCTTGAGGCTCTGGGCCAGGTTCTCGTACTCGGAGCTGCGCTTCTCCAGCTCCTCCTTCGCCTGGGCCAGCTTCTTCGTGTTGCGCGCCAGCTCATCGTTGAGGGCGGCCAGTTGAGAGTTCTTCTCCTCCAACGCGCGGCGCTCCGCAGCGCCCGCGGTGAGGCGGGACTCAGCGGTGCCCAGGCGGGTGTTCAGCGCCTCCCGCTCCTGCTCCAACTCGGCAATCTTCTCTTCCAGCGCCTTCACCTTGGCTTCGGCGGCCTCGCGAGCACCCTTCTCGTCGTTGAGGCCCTTGGCGAAGTTCTCCGCCTCGAGCGCCTTGGCGTCGAACTTCCCCTGCGAAACACAGCCCGTGGTGGAGAGCGCGACGAGTGCAGCCAGAACCAGCGGTTTCCGCATATGTACGTGTCCTCCTGACACCTGTGAATGAAGCGCCAGCCTATCGCTGGTGGTGCTCTGGGTCAGGAAGAACCTCGCACATATTTTGTGCTGAAACGAATGAATGGCTGACGGGACAGCCCGGTGTGTCAGTCAGCGCGGAAAAATAGGATGAGAGTCGAGCCAGACGGAGAAGAGTGCGTCCGCGAAGTTCTTGCCGGGGATGAAGACGCCACCGGAGGCATCTCCTCCGACTTCGAGCCCGACGCCCGGGGTGTAGGTGATGACGAGGTCCTCGCCCTTCTGCACGTCCTTCAGCGACGCGAGCATGATGCGCAGGTGGTTCGCCAGCGGCCCCCGGCGCAGGGCGGGGCTGTGCTCCAACCCGTCCCGGAAGCTGCCCACGAGCTGGTCCCGGGAGATGTTGCGCAGGAAGTGGAAGTGGAGCCGCTTCACGGAGTTGGAGTTGATGGCCTCGTGCGTGGAGCGTGGCCGGTCCTCCATGTAGAGGCTCCAGACGTAGACCTTGAAGAAGAGTTGCTTGTGCAGCTCCATGTGGGCGAGTTCGACGGTGCGCCCCTTGAGGTTCAGCGACACCGGCATGTGCACGCCGCCAACCTGCTTCTGTCCCGCCTGCGCGGCGCCCGCGACGAGCAGCATGCCCGCCACGAGACACCGCAGATTCCCACCCCACGCTTGAGTACGCATGCGCCCGACCCCCGACCCCAGACCCCACTGAATCCGACAGGACATACGCTGCACACGCTCCCGGGCACCGCCAACGCCCGGAAGGGCAACGCTGTACAGCAGTGGACGGGGACAGGTCCCGAGAGGCTCAACGTCGGGCAATCAACCGCGTGGGGCCCGCCGGGCGGCTCACTGCGCCGGGGTGCGCTCCAGCAAGGCGCCGGCCCACGTCAGGCCGCTGCCCACGACGCTCAGCACCACCGCGTCTCCCACGGCGGGGTCGTCCCAGTGCTCGCTCAGGACGCCGGGCGCGCCCGCGGCGCCGGTGTTCCCCCGGGTGTGCACGTTGAAGAAGTGCCGCGCGTCCGGCACCTCACACCGCCGCTGCACGGCCTCCAGCATGCGCAGGTTGGCCTGGTGCCCGATGAAGGAGACGGCCCCCGCGCCCTTGTCCGGGTGACGCTCCATGAAGCGCGTGCGCAGGGCCTGGAACGTCTCCCCCGCGCGGCGGATGGCGAACTTCTGCACCTCGCCGCCGTTCTGGGTGAAGTGCCCCATGCGCGGCACGCGCACCTTGTCCGCGCCCGAGGGGTCTCCGGCCAGCAGCGTCTCCGTGAGCTGCCAGCGTCCCGGCACGCGCGGCGACAGGATGGCCGCGGACGCGCCGTCTCCCCACAGCACCGCGCTGGAGCGGTCCGTGTAGTCCACTACACGCGTGGAGTTGTCCATGTTGACCACCAGCACGTAGTCCGGCAGCCGCTCCGGCCGCATGCCCGCCAGGAAGTGCAGCTGCATGCAGAAGGACGAGCAAGCGCTCTGCAGGTCCACCGCCGGCGCATGGATGTTCAGCAACTGCGCCACCCGGTTGGACTCGGCGGGAATGCACTCGTCGGGACTGCATCCGCCCGCCACCACCAACCCGATGTCGGACGGCTTCAGCCCCGCGCGCTCCAGCGCCATCAGCGCCGCGCGGCGTCCCGTCTCCGCGTTGCTGAAGAGCGCCGCCTCCTGCGCCGCGCGCACGTCGCGATTGCGCGTCTCCCGCAGGTAGTCCAGCGGCAGCACCGTGTGCCGCGTGCGGATGCCCACGCGGTCCACTATCCACGCATCGCTGGTCTCCAGCCCCAGCTCCTCGAAGAAGGCGTTGGTCAGAAGGTTGGGAGGATGGAAGTGGCCGAGCGCGTGCAGGTACATTCAGAACCCTCTAACCGCGCAGCCTCCCAAAACTCTGTCAGCCGTCTGTCACGCCTCCGCGCCTTCGCGCCCAGCGGACGACCTGCCGGGCCATCCACCTAACGCGCGGCGTCAGCCTTCCGGCCCATGAGCCGCAGCCGCATCGCGCCCTCGCCGCGCGCCTCGAAGCCCTGCTCGACGGCGTCGTCGGTCAGCTCCACCTTCACCGGCCCGGACAAGGTGAGCTCCAGCAACTGGATGCCCTCCGCGAGGACGGACATCTGCCCTTGCAGCGGAATGGTCAGCAGGAACGGTGCCTTGGTTTCCTGGCGTAACACCGTCATCGCCACGTCGAAGATGCCCACGGCGCCGCGCGGGTCCTGACGCACTTCGACCAACCGTGCGCGCGCCTGGGTGACACGGGTGTTATCGCCCTGCTCGTCCACGATTTGCTTCGCGAGCGTATCGGAGAAGCCTTCCAGGGTGGCGCCCACCGCCAGAGGATTCTTCGGAAAGGCGGCCTCCATCCGGTGGGGCTTGCCGAGCTCCGGCAGGTGCTTCGCCACCTCGTCTGCTTCCTCCTTGGGCACCGGCTTGCCCGCCGCGTTCGTGATGACCACGCGGTCCTTCTTCCACTCCGCCAGGTACGTCTTCCGGCTGATGGGGCTCGCCTTGCGCTGGACCTTGCCCTGCTGCTCGGCCACCTCGCCCACGTCGTCGAACGCCATCTTCACCTTGGAGATGACCTTCCCCTTCGCGGCCAGCACCGTCACCGTGTGGCGGCTGGACGAGGTCACCGACATCGCCACCGACATCGGCTTGTCCATGTCCGAAGCGCGCAGGTCGAGCGCCAGCCGCATGTCCACGGCGTTGTCCAATTCCTCCTGGTACCCCACGCGGGCGTTCATCTGCTTGAACTGGATGGTCGGCGCCTTCACCTCGGCCACGGGCGCAGCCGGCGCCGCGGCATGGGCGGCGAGCGGCGCGAGCGAGAGCCCCAGGGAGACGACGAACGGATACACACGGTGCATGTGCTGCCCTCCTGGGACGGCATCCTTTCACGGGCCCCTCGCACGTGTGCCGCTGAAATCGTGCAGTCCGCCAGGAAGCCCATCGTCTGAACCCAGACGGATGGAAGCGCGACCCGCGCCGCCGGGCGGACGGCCCTCCGCCGCGCGCTACAGTTCCCCGAATGAGCGCCGCCCCGGGTCCCCAGGTCCACTTCCGCACCTGCAACCTCTGCGAGGCCATGTGCGGCCTGCGCATCGAGCTGGACGCCGGACGCATCACCTCCATCCGGGGCGACGCGGAGGACCCCTTCAGCCGGGGCCACGTCTGTCCCAAGGCCCTGGCGCTGGAGGACCTGCACCAGGACCCGGACCGGCTGCGCGGCCCCATGCGCCGCACCGCCAGCGGTTGGGAGCCCGTCTCCTGGGACGACGCATTGGATGAGACCGCGCGCCGCCTGCATGCCATCCAACGGGAGCACGGCCGTGACGCGGTGGGCGCATATCTGGGCAACCCCAACGTCCACAACCTGGGCAACATGCTGTTCGGTCCGGAGCTGCTGCGCACGCTGCGCTCGCGCAACCGCTTCTCCGCGACGTCCGTGGACCAGCTGCCGCACCAGCTCACCGCCTACCTCATGTTCGGCCACCAGCTGATGGTGCCGATTCCCGACATCGACCACACCGGCTACATGCTCGTGCTGGGCGCCAATCCCCTGGCGTCCAATGGCAGCTTGATGACGGCGCCCGACGTGCGCGCCCGCCTGCGTGCCATCCAGCAGCGCGGCGGCCGCATCGTCGTCATGGACCCGCGCCGCACGGAGACGGCGGCCATCGCCGACACGCACGTCTTCATCCGGCCGGGCACCGATGCGCTCGCGCTGCTCGCCCTGCTGCACGTGGCGGTGGTGGAGCACGCGCCGCGCCTGGGGCCGCTGGATGCCTTCACCGACGGCCTGGAGACCGTGTGCGCGCTGGCCCGGGACTTTCCTCCGGAGAAGGTCTCACCGCACACGGGCGTGCCCGCGCACACCCTGCGCCGCATCGCCCGGGACTTCCTCTCCGCGCGAGCCGCCGTGTGTTACGGCCGCATGGGCGTGTCCACCCAATCCTTCGGCGCGCTCTGCCAATGGCTCATCACCGTGCTCAACGTGGTGAGCGGCAACCTGGACCGGCGCGGCGGCGCCATGTTCACCCTGCCCGCGTTCGACGTCGTCGGAGGTCCACGGGCCCTGGCCGTGGGCCGCGGCGGCTTCGGCCGCTGGAAGAGCCGCGTGCGAGGGCTTCCCGAGTTCGCGGGGGAGTTGCCCACGGCGGCGATGGCGGAGGAGATGCTCACGCCGGGCCCAGGCCGCATCCGCGCGCTGCTCACCGTCGCGGGCAACCCCGCGCTGTCCACGCCTGATGGCGCTCGGATGGAACAGGCGCTCGCGGGCCTGGACTTCATGGTGAGCATCGACCCGTACCTCAACGAGACGACGCGCCACGCGCACCTCATCCTCCCGCCGGTGTCACCGCTGGAGCGCAGCCACTACGACATCGCCTTCCACGCGCTGGCGGTGCGCAACACCGCGAAGTACTCGCCCGCCCTCTTCGAGCCCGGGCCGGGCAGCCGCCAGGACTGGCAGATTCTGCTCGCCCTCCAGCACCGGCTGCTGACGCTGCGCAAGGGCCGCCCCTCCGTGCGCGCCACGCTCAAGTACCAGGCCCTGTCCCGTCTGGGTCCGGAGCGAGTGCTGGACCTGGGCCTGCGGCTGGGGCCCTACGGCGCGCGCTTCCACCCGGCGAAGCAGGGCCTCACCCTGGAGAAGCTGCGCCAGTCGCCCCACGGCATCGACCTGGGGCCGCTCCAGTCCTGCCTGCCCCAGCGCCTCCAGACGAAGGACCGCCGCATCCACCTGGCGCCGGAGCTGCTGGTGGCGGACGTGCGACGCCTGCAAGCAGCCTTCCCCCAGGACACCGTCCCCGAGCAGCACAGTGGCGAGCTGCTGCTCATCGGCCGGCGGCACCTGCGCGACAACAACTCCTGGATGCACAACGTACCGGGCCTGCTGAAGGGCAAGCCGCGCTGCACGTTGATGATGCACCCGGAGGACGCGGCCCGGCGGGCGCTCGCCGACGGCATGGAGGCCACCGTCACCTCGCGCGTGGGCACAGTGACGGTGCCCATCCACGTGACGGACGAGGTGATGCCCGGTGTGGTGAGCCTGCCCCACGGTTACGGACATGGCCGCCAGGGCACCCGGCTCGCCGTGGCCACCGCCCACGCGGGCGCCAGCCACAACGACCTCACGGACGCGCAGGCCGTGGACGCGCTCTGCGGCAACGCCGCCTTCAGCGGCACGCCGGTGCGGGTGCTACGGGCAGCGGCGCCCGAATCCGCCACACCAGCGGGATGAGCGCCCCCACCAGCACGAACAGCAACTGCACCAGGTGCCCCAGCAGCGCCACCGACATGGCGCGCGCGGCCGTGGTGTCCAGCACGCCCGCAGCCAGCGCGAAGGCGCCGTCACTCACCCCCACCTGCCCTGGCACCAGCGAGCCCACCGCCAGCGCGCACAGGTAGAGGCCCTGGGCGAAGAACGCCTGCACCAGTGAGGTGTCGATGCCCACCGCGTAGGTCAGCACGCCGTACTGCGCCACCTGGAACAGCCGACTGCACAAGAATGCCAGCATGGGCGACCACGGCAGCAACGAGCCACACCGCGCCGAGGCCTTGAACTGCTCCGCATGGAGCGCCCAGCGGCTGAAGCGACACACCAGCCACGCACCGGGCCGCTTCGCGCGCATGCACGCGCGCACGCCCACCGACACCAGCACCAGCAACCCGCCATGCGCCAGCATGAGCATCGTGAAGAGGGACATGCCCGTCAGCATGTAGGACGCGAGGGCGCAGGGGAACGAGATGAAGCCTCCCGCCGCCAGGGACGCCGCCTGCGAGGTCGCCGCCGCCGCGGTGGCGGTTCCCCCGCCCATGTAGGGACTCAGCAGGGCCGCCTTGGTGGCCTCCGCCGCGGCGCGGCCCGCCGGGGCCATGCTGGACACCGCGGTACCGATAAGCTGCGCGCGGGCCAGGACGCGCCAGGGCACTCGCCCCGCTCCCGGTCCATAGGCACGTCGCGTGGCCAGCCCGTCCATGCACTGCCGCCCCAGCTCCAGCAGCACCACCCACGGCAGCCAGGGCGCCGCGCCGGACAACACGGCGCCCAGCTCGCGAGGCCCGGCCTTGTGGACCAGCAACGCCAGTGTGCCAACACCCGCCAGCGCGAAGACGGGCCGAAGCCCTACCACCATCCATCGCTTCAGGACCCGCTGCGGCGCCGCTGCTCCCACAGCGCCTGCTGGCGGGGCCAGGGACAACTCCCCGTGCGCGTTGCTCACCATCGACCTCCTCGCCGTCCCGTTGCCCGCAACGGAAAGTGAGCAGCGTGGACGCGACTGGCGAGCCCCGTCTGTCCGCCTGTCCCCAGCCACGCACGGGCCGCGTCCAGCGATGGACAGGCGTGCGCCCCAGGCGGACACTGCGGTGGATCACATCGGCAGATTGGGCGCTCGGCGCGCTCCTCGAAGCGGTCAGCTCGTCTCGTCAGGCTCTTCTGGTAGTTCTGGACTTGGCCTCGTAGGAGTACGCCCGGAACCGGAGGACGAGGATGAGAGCGCATGCGGTCATCTGGCTGTCGCTGGCGCTTGCCGTCACGGGCTGCTCGACAACCCGGCTCGTACGTCTGGACACAGGGGATGGGCCTTCCAGGGTCCACACGCCGTTCACGGACGATGACACCGGGCCCGTGGAGCTGGACGACGATGAATTCGAGGAGGCCATGGTGGAACTCGCCCGGGACGTGCGGCCCTTCTCCAATCCCCTGCGCGAGGCCCGCCAGCGCTTCGGAGTCCCCGAGCGAAGCGGCGTGTACCTCTACCAGCCTCGCGGCCCCCGGCTCATTCTCCAGGAAGAGAAGGACCCGGACGGCCCACGCCTCCTCGAGTCCTACGCGGATGATGAGCTGACGCGCGCCTATGGCCGCTGGTGCGAACGCAAGTCGCAGCCCGGCGACTGCCTGCGCCTGCTGGCCGAAGGCCCGCTGCTGGCCAGCGACGGCAAGTACTCGCTGGCCATGGCCATCGCCATGGACTCGGTGTGGGAAGAGACGGCCGAGGCGCTGGAGGACATGGCCGACCCGCAGGCGCTGCTGGCGACGGTGAGTGCCTCGGTCAGCATGTACCTGCTCCTCTGGTCGCTGCCCGAGCCGGTGAGCAAGGGCCTGGCAGCCCTGCTGACGGCTACGGCCATTGCCTATCTGGGCGTGGACACCGTGTGGCGCATTCTGGACGGATGGATGGCGCTGGTGCGCACGGTGGACCGAGCCACCACCTTTGTACAGCTCAGCGAAGCGGGCGAGGCGTACGGCGAAGTGCTCGGGGAGAACGCGGCGCGCGTCTTCGTCATGCTGGCCACGGCGGCCATCGGCCATACGGCGGGACTGGCGGCGAAGGCTTCGAGGCTGCCGGGCTCAGCGCAGGCTGCGCTCGCGGTGGAGACGCAAGCGGGCTACCAGTATGTGGCCATTGGAGGCGTGCAGTCGGTGGCGATGACGGCCGAGGGATTCACCGTCGCACTGGCGCCCAACGCGGTCGCCATGGCGGCCCGGGGTATGAGCGGCGGCCACACCGAGGACCACCACCTGGCGACGAACAAGAACAGCGTCTCCACCGCACGCGGCGGGCCCTGGACGCCGAAGTTCGAGAAGATTTTCAGGAAAGCAGGAATGGAGTTGAAGGACCCTGAGAACATCGTGCCCATTCCGGGCCACAAAGGGCCTCATCCGCAGGAGTATCACGACCTGATCCACGAGCGGCTGTACGACGCAACCCGCCGTTGCCGTAACGTTTCTGAGTGTAGAGAAGCACTGACGAGAGCACTCAGACGGCTGGCTGCGGAAACTCGCACCGCGGGAACGCGGTTGAACCAGCTTGTCACCAAGAGCGCACAGCCCTAGATGCCCGCCATGACCCAGCGCTTCTTCAGGTTGAAGGAGGATGTCCAGGTTCCAGGCCGTTGGCATCTGGATGACCCTCTGGACCAACATGGATGCGAGGTGGACGATCCGAGAAGCTTCAATGAGGGTCGTCCGGTCCCTGTGGAGGGGCATCTCAAGATCCCTATCCAGCATGTGGGCAAGCCGCTGGATTTCACGCTGACGGCCCTGAGCGTTCCCATCATCCACGTCAGGGTCGCGGAGGTCTTCACGGAGCTTGCCCCTGACGACGTGCAGCTCATTCCCGTCGATATCCAGGGCTACCCGGACCAGTACCTGCTCTTCGTGGTCACGCAGCTCGTGCGTTGTATCGATGAGAAAGCGTCCGAAGTGCAGTTCTGGATGCCGGAGGATGGGCTGCCCGAGAAGGTGGGCCGGTATTACGCCGTCGACAACCTGCGCATCGACGCCAAGAGGACAGGTGACACCAAGGTATTCCGCACGGAGGGCTGGCCTCTGGCCCTCATCGTCTCCGAGGACATCAAACAGGCACTGGAGCGTGTGAAGGCCACCGGTGTGAAGTTCACGCCGGTGTAGCTCGTGCGACCGCCCCACACCCCTGCTGTCTGAAGCACCTGGATGCAGAGGTGTTGGGGTCCTGATGTCACCCGCATGGCTCGTTCGTGCTGACCGCCTCCTCAGACGCCTGGAGACCACGGGGGCGCCGCATGCACAGCTCAAGCATCACTTCGTGGGCCCGCTTCGCCATGTCGTGCAGCTCCGCCGCCGCTTCTTCCTGGCCGTAGGCATCGCCCTCTCCAAGCCAGCGGCGGAGGTCCGCCGCCAGCTCCCGCGCCATCTGGTAGCGGGCGGCCGGCGGGGCTGGAGGAACCTGCGCAGCGCCCCCCGGAAGGCAAAGCGGTGGGGCACGGCGACTGCTTGGATGCTCGGCGCGCCCCTCGAAGGCCGCTAGGGTGCGCCCCACACTCCCACACGAAGCATGGAGCGTCCCATGAAAGCAGTGCGGTTCTCAGCCTTCGGACAGCCACTGAAGGTGGTGGAAGTCGTGGAGCAGCCGGACGTGGCGCTGAAGCCGGGCGAGGCCCGGGTTGAAGTGCTGGCCACGCCCATCAATCCCTCCGACATCCTCACGCTCAGCGGCCAGTACGGGCAGCTCCCGAAGCTCCCCGCTGTGCCCGGCAACGAAGGCGTCGGCCGCGTCGTCGAGGTCCAGGACTCCAGCGCCGTGAAGGTGGGTGACATCGTATTCCTCCCGCTGGGCGCGGGCACCTGGTGCACCCACTTGGTCGCTCCCGCGGACTCGCTCCTGCGGGTGCCGCCGGGAACCGACCTGCGGCAGGCCGCCATGCTGTTCATCAATCCTCCGACCGCGGACCTCCTGCTGCGGGACTTCATCGCGCTGCAGCCCGGCGAGTGGGTGATACAGAACGCCGCCAACTCGGCGGTGGGCCGCTCCATCATCACCCTGGCGAAGCAGGCTGGCTTCAAGACGCTGAACGTGGTGCGGCGTGAAGAGCTGGCGCCGGAGCTCACCGCGCTGGGCGCGGACGCCGTGCTGCTGGACTCGGATGAACTGCCGGAGCGCGTGCGCGAAGTGACGGGCGGCGCCAAGGTCCGGCTGGCCATCGACGCCGTCGGCGGTGAATCCACCCAACGCCTGGGTGACGCGCTCGCGCGCGGCGGCGTGGTGGTGAACTATGGCGCGATGAGCGGAAAGGGCCCTCGGTTGTCAGCCGCCGCCACCATCTTCAAGGACATCACCCTGCGCGGCTTCTGGCTGGTGACGTGGACGAAGAAGACACCGCGCGAGGAGCAGGGCGCCCTGTTCGCCCGGCTCGCGAAGCAGGTGGCGGAAGGCGCACTGCACGTCCCGGTAGAGGGAACCTTCCCCTTGGAGTCCATCCAGGAGGCCCTGACGCGCGCCATGGAAGGTGGGCGCGCCGGCAAGGTGCTCCTCACGCCCAACGGCCCACTCTGAGGCGCTGAGCGCCGCCGCTCCGTCAGCCCCATGGCCCCTGGAACAACACCCCGAAGCGCAGGGCCAGCTCCGGACGCCGCACCAGCAGCGTCCCCCACGCGGTGGCCTCCGACGTCCAGGTGGCCACCGACAGGCCGTGCGCCTCGAACACCGCCATCACGTCGTTGTTCACGCTCATGACCTTCAACAGCCGCGTGTAGTCCAGCAGCGTGCGCAGCCGGGCCTCCGGGAAGCACACCTCCAGGTCGAGCGGCTGCACCGGCCCGCGCGGATTCAGCAGCACCAGCGGCGTGTGCAGCGGCGCGACCTCCACGTCATGCGCGGGCGGTGACGCCTCCACCTGACGCGCCATCAACTCCCGCTGGCGCTCCAGGTCCCGCTGGCGGGACGCCTCGACCATGCGCCGAAGCTCCGCCTCGTGCGCCTGGTCCTCCCGCTGCCGCTTTCGCTCGAGGTGCTCCCGAATCAACCGGACATCGACCTCGATGTCCTTCAGGAAGTCGCGGGAGTAGCTCCGCTCGCTCGACGTAGGTGACGCGGCGACGACACGCTCCCGGAAGCTGGGGAACCAGGCCAGGAAGCGCTCCGCGTCCGGGTCGAGCGCGTCGACGTCCCGCCTCACGGTCGCCGACAACACCGCCGCCGCGTATGACACCGCGAGCGAGGTGGCACGCGGCCACGCATCCACCCGGACCTCCGCCGCCTTCCACACCGGTTCGAGGCGGCGCGACAGGTCCTCCGAGGGCGACTGACGGACCAGCGCATCCACACGCGCCGGTAGCTGCTCCGGGTCCTCCACCGGCCACCACGTCTGGAAGCACACCACCGCGTCAGGCTCCGCCGCCTGCTGCCGTTCCCAGATTTCCGCCCTCCACGGCGTGAAGGTGGCCAACAAGTCTGTGCGCTCGTCCGGGTGCTGCTGGAAACGCCGCCACACGGCGTCGATGAACCCGGCATGCTGACTGCCGCCACTCCACGCGCGCACCACCTTCGCCAGCGGCGCCAGCAGGCGTTCGCGGCCCTCCCCCGTCCAGAGCGCCATCAACAAACGCGCGCCCTGGCCGGGAGCGAGCGCATCGCCCCACCGCAGCCGTGAGGACAGTGACAGCACCGCCTCCAGCAACGGCTCCGTGCACGGCGCCTCTCGACTCCACGTGTGCAACCGGGGTGCATCCTCCTCGTCAGCGAGCGAGAGGAACCGGGAGAAGGCCGCGTCCTGGAAGCGGCTGGCGCGAAGCGATGGCGGCTCTCGCGCCAGGGACTCGGACACCGCTGAGACGAAGGCGCGCGTCTCCTCCACCCGGTCCGCGTCCCGCGCGGCGGCGGCCCACTCGAGGAAACGAAGAGCATCCTCCGCGGAGAGCCGCGCCAGCCGCGCGAGCGCCCAGTCCGCCCACAACGCTCGTTCCTCCGGCGGCAACTCCGCGAAAGGCCGGCCACGGGCCCAGCCATGCAGCGCCTCCGCCAGTCCACCCGCCACCCGGTCCGACACGGCGAGCAACGCACTCAGCGCCCCCGGAGGCGCCTGCGCGGGCAACCGCCGCAACACGTCGAGCGCGAAGTCCGCATCTCCCCGCGACGCCATCCGCTCCAGCAGTCGCACGGAGCCCCGCGACGCCAACGCCCGACGCGCCTCCGCGGCCCGCGCCAGGTCCGTGGACTCCTCGGCTGCGAGGAGGCCATCCTCGTCCTGCAAGCAGAGCGCGCATTCGAAGCGCACATCCGCGTCCGGATGGTGCAGGCCCTCACGCAGCACGAGCAGCAGGTCCACGTCCGGCGCCTGCCCTGTGGCCCGCATCCACGCCACGGCGGCGCGCGCCCCCTGCTCCGGAAACCGGACGAAGGCGGCGCGAGCGAGCCGCGCGATGCGCTCGGTGGCCACCCGGGACCTGCACGCGCTTGGCCACACCCGCCACCGGGTGAGCGCCAGCGCCGCCTCGCAGCCGAAGCGGCCGTCATCCTCCAGACACGTCAGCACCGTGTCGAGCGCCTCGTGCGAAGGCGTCCCTTCGTGGACGTCCACCAACGCGGCGAGCCACCGCGACTCCAGCGCGGGAACGGCGGTGTGCAGCCCCTCCTCCGGCTCGGCGGCGGGCTCCTCCTCGGGCACGTGCCAGGGAAGCCGCTGGGCCCACCGGTCCTCGACCTCCTCCTCGAAGCCCCGGAGCAACAACGCCTGCTCGTAGCGCCGCACGTCGACGAGCAGGCGCCGCACATGGGCCCACATCCTTGCGTAGCGCGCCTCCAACTGCTCCGCCATGGAGGTGGGGAGGAGCAACACCCGGTCCGCCAGCGCATACCGGTCCACCCCCGCGTGCACGAGCATCCGCGCGGCGCCATACCGCTCCGGAGGAACCGGGCCGCAGTCGCACCGAGGGCACAGGAGGCCCGGCGTGTGGAAGCGCGTGCAGGCCGGGCAGCGGACCTGGGCCCCTCGGCGGGCACCATTCTCCAGCGGGGGATGCATGCGTCTTCTCTACACCGACTGGGGCCACTCCGCCCCACTCCTCAACCGTCGCGACGTAATTGTACGGCAAAGCCACACGGCATCCTCGAGTCATTCGCAATGCCATGGCGCGACTGTAACGCAAAATGTTTCAATTCCTCTCAACCTCCGCGCGCACCTGAGCGGCGCTCACGCCATCTGTTGCAACCAGTAGCTCTCACCCAAGGAGAACCACCCCATGAAGCAGACCATTGCTGTCCTGGCGGCGCTCGCCGTATCCACCCTGGTGGCCTGTGGTGGCGTTGAAGCCGTGGAGCCGCGGGAGGAACTGGGGCAGGAGTCGAGCGCCCTCGTCTCCTGTTCGACGGAGTGTGCGACGGGTCCGTCGCTCTCGTGTTGGGGCACGACCTGCTCCGCATCCAACGACCACTACGTCCAGTGTGACGGCAACTACCAGTACTGCCCCACCACGCCCCCGCCGCCGCTCGACTGCAGCCTGTCGCGAGAGGCGTGCGTGAACGTCCTCGGCCTCGCATGCTCCCCCAGCGGCTCCACGCGGAAGTGCTGCATCGAAGACATGCCCATCGGCAACTGCCAGTGCATGCACAACGGTCAGTGGACGTGCACCGTCCCGGCCGAAGACCCGTAAACCCATCCCGCGACCCAACTGACACGTGGAAGCCCGGGGAGCGGGCGCGCCCGACGCGCCCGCTCCCCCTTTCTTCGCGGCAGACGCTCCCGGCACACGCCATGGGTTGAGCGCGCCAAAGGAAGTTGAAGGATGGCTCAGGTAACGAATCCGCTATTTACGTAAAAATCTGGCTATCCATTGACACGCTGTCCATTGCTCGATATTTGTGATTCGCCACGAATGGGGGACCGTATCGAGCATCCTCAGGAATGCTCAGCGGCGTGGCTGCCCAGAACTCACACATCGTCACAACTGCGCTGGAGACCTCTCCACGAACAGCGGCCCCCTCCTTCCGGGCCGCCGGTCAGGATTCGTACGCTCGTATCCGCGGCTTGAGTGGCGCGGAGGGTGGGACGTGTCTGTCCGGCGGACGGAAGTGCCCGCCAGACGCGCACCAGGAAGCCACCGTCATGGACCCAACCCGCAATGCCTTTCCCGAGAAGAACCGCAATCTCGCCGTGGGCTCCGCCCGGCTCCAGGAAGTCCAGAAGGCGGTCCATTACTACGTGGACAACCATCACTGTGACGTCATTGGACGGGTGTTTCACGGGATGCCGGGCCGGGAGGCGCGCGTCAGCTTCAGTCCGACGCGCCGGGATGTGAGGCTGAACGCGGAGGGACCTCGGGACGTCCTCCACTTCGGCTCCTACAACTACTCCGGGCTGAACGGGCACCCGCGCGTGGTGGCCGCGGCGGAGGCGGCGCTGCGCCGCTACGGGACGACGGTCAGCGGCGTGCGTCTGCTCAACGGGACGTGTGAGCTGCACCTGGAGCTGGAGCGCGCGTTGGCGGAGTTCCTGGGCTTCGAGGACTGCGTCACCTACAGCAGCGGCTACGCGGCGAACCTGTCCGTGTTGTCCGCACTGTGTGCTGAGGGCGACGTGGTGCTGTCGGACATGCTCAACCACCAGTCCATCATCGACGGGCTGAAGCTGTCCGGCGCGGACATCCGCACCTACCGGCACAAGAGCCTGCGCAGCATCGAGTCCACGCTGAAGAAGCTGCCATACGAGCAGCGCAAGTTCATCATCACCGACGGCGTGTTCAGCATGGACGGCGACGTGGCGGACCTGCCGGGCATCGTGGCGCTGGCGGAGAGCTACAACGCCTTCATCCTCGTGGATGACGCGCACGCCACCGCCGCCATGGGGCCCAACGGCCGCGGCACCCCGGCCTATTTCGGGCTCCAGTCGCAGGTGGACGTGCTCACCGGCAGCCTCAGCAAGGGCCTGCCGGGCATCGGTGGGTTCGCCGCCGGCTCCAAGGCCACCATCGACCTGCTGCGCTTCGGCTCCAACGGCTACATCTTCTCCGCCTCGCTGCCGCCGCCCATCGCCGCGGGCCTGCTGGAGGGCATCCGCATCCTCCAGGAGCAGCCCGAGCTCCAGGAGCGCCTGCACCACAACGAGAACTACCTGCGCGCCGGCATCCGCTCCATGGGCCTGGACTGCATGAACAGCGAGTCCCCCATCATCCCCATCCTGATGCCCGCCTACGAGAAGACGTTCGAGCTGACGCGGCTGCTCCACCTGGAGGGCATCTACGTCAACCCGGTGGGCTACCCCGCCGTGAGCAAGAACCGCACGCGCCTGCGCATCAACGTCAGCGCCAACCTCACCCAGGCGGACCTGGACCGATTCCTGGACGCGCTGGACCGCTGCAGCCGCAAACTCAACCTCCAGGACGCGCCGCCGCTCCAGCAGACCGGCACCTGAGCCGGCGCCCTACGCCACCCACGCCACTGGAAGACCCGCCATGGACCTCAAGGAACAGCTCCTCTACGGCCTGCCCGTGTTCCTCGCTCCCATCCTCATCGAGCTGGTGGTGGGGCTCTTGCGGCGCAAGCCGGCCTACCGGCTCAATGACCTGCTCACCAACGTGACGATGAGCCTGCTCACCGTCCTGGGCAGCGTGGTCATCGCGGGCGCCACCTTCGTCTTCTACGGCTACGTCTACAAGCACCACGCCCTCTTCAGCCTGGCGAAGGACTCCGCGTGGACGTGGGTGGTGGCCTTCTTCGCCTACGACTTCTTCTATTACTGGGCGCACCGGATGCACCACACCATGGCGTGGATGTGGGGCGTCCACGTCGCCCACCACTCCGGCGAGGACATGAACTTCGGCCTCGCGGTGCGGCAGAGCGCGCTGGGTGAGCTGACCACGTGGCCCTTCTTCGTGCCCATGGCGCTGCTGGGCATCGCGCCGGAGGTGTTCCTGGGCATCACCGGCATCCAGCTCATCTTCCAGTACGCCATCCACAACACCTACGTGCCGCCGCTGGGCTGGCTGGAGTACGTGCTCGTCACGCCCTCCCAGCACCGCGTCCACCACAGCCGCAACACGCCATACATCGACAAGAACTACGGCAACATCCTCGTCGTCTGGGACCTGCTGTTCCGCACCTACCAGCCGGAGCTGAAGGACCAGCCTCCCGTCTACGGCCTGCGCAGCAGCCTGCGCTCGTGGAACCCCTTCACCGCGCACTTCCACTACTTCGTGGAGCTGTTCCAGAAGTCCGCCGCCTGCGCGCGGCTGGCCGACAAGGTGCTGTGCTTCATCAAGGGGCCGGACTGGAACCCGCCGTCGCTGCGCCAGGAGCGCTTCACCGGCCCCCCGGATGGCGGCCCGTCCGCCACCTTCCAGAAGTACGACCCGCGCCTGCCCTTGCCCGTCACCGCCTACTGCGTGACACAGTTCTTCAGCCTGGCGGCCAGCATCCTGCTGCTCGCGTGGTACCTGGACACGCTCAGCCCCGGGGCCCGCGCCGTAACGCTGGGGCTGGTCCTCTTCGGTACCTGGAGCCTGGGCGCGCTGATGGACTCGCGCGCCTTCGCGTGGCGGCAGGAGTTCGCGCGGCTGGCGGGTATCGCGCTGCTGGGTCCCGCCCTGGCGCTGATGGAGGGCGTTCCGCTGGTCAGCGCGCTCCCCATCCTGCTCCACCCCGCCCTCAGCGCCGCGTGGCTGCTGCGCTTCCGCGCCGCGTTCCACGAAGGCGCTGACACCTCCACGCGAGGCTCCAGCGCCCTGGCCGCCTGAAAGCCCCGTCCCCTGTTTCGACGTCCCCAACCCACCCGAAAGACATGACCGCGTCCGCACCCGTCACCGGAAGCGCTCCCGCCTTCCACACCTTCCCGCGCCCCCTCGACGTGCGTTGGGTCGGCTCCATCAACGACATCGGCCGGGAGGACTGGCACACCTGCTTCCCACCCACCGACGTGATGCAGTCCTTCGAGCTGCACCAGGCCACCGAGGCCGCCAGCATCGAGGACGTGCGGTTCCACTACCTGGTCCTCCGGAACGAGGGCGCGGTGGTGGCCATCGTCCCCTGCTTCCGCTTCCGGATGTCGCTGACGGTCATCGCCCCGGAGAACGTCAACAAGGTGGTGTCCCAGGTCCGCCGCGCGTTCCCGGACTTCCTCTTCCTGAACGCGTTCGTCATCGGAACGCCCATCGCCATCTGCAAAGACCTGCTGGGCGTGCGCGCGGACCTGCCGAAGGCGCGGCGTGACGACGTGCTGCGCGCCATCTCCCGCGAGGTGATTGCCCGCGCCCGGCACCTGAAGCTGGGCCTGGTCTTCATGAAGGAGTTCACCTCCCAGAAGCTGCCCGAAGTGAAGGACGTGCTGTCCCCGCGCTTCAACTTCGTGGAGAGCGCGGCCACCACCTACCTGTACCTGGGCGAGCCCGGGAAGAGCACCTTCAAGGAGCGGCTGCGCAAGAAGTACCGCTCCCTGATGAACAACCGCATGGCCCGCGTCCAGGAGGCGGGCATGCGCTGGGAGACCGTCTCCGACTTCTCACGCTACGCCGCGCAGATGCACCCGCTGTACCTGCAGGTCCTCAACCGCTCGAAGATTCGCTTCGAGACGCTCAGCGTGGACTTCTTCGCCCAGCTCCCCCAGCGCCTGGGCGACCGCGTCTTCGCGCTCCTGTGCTTCAAGGGCGAGCAGTTGGTGTCCTTCGAGCTGTTCCTCAAGGACGCGGAGTGGGTCCACCCCATCTACCTGGGCCTGGACTACAGCCTCCGCGACGAGGGCGCGCTGTACTTCAACAGCATCTACAAAATCGTGGAGGTGCTGGAGTCCCAGGGCAAGTCGGTGGTGCAGTTGGGACAGACGAGCTACGCGGTGAAGGCCAGCATCGGCGCGGTGGTGGACCGGCTGTACCTGGCCGTGCACCACACGAACCCGGTGCTGGACCAGTTGCTGAAGCGCTTCGGCGCGGAGCTCTTCCCGCCCACGCCCCTGCCCCGCTCGCAGCGCGTGTTCCGGGACATGAAGGAGAACGACGACGGCCTGGCCCGCCATGGCATCCACTTCGAGCGACTGGACGCGGAGGGCGACGAATGACGGCGCAGGCGGGCATCACCACGAAAGTCGTCCCTCGCATCCAGGACGTGCCCCAGGCGCTGTGGGACGACAAGGTGGCGCGGGGCCACCCCTTCAAGAGCGCCGCGTTCCTCTCCTGCCTGGAGGACTCGTTCCCGGAGCGGAAGTTCGGCTACCTCATCGTGTCGCAAGGCGCGGACGTCGTCGGACTGGCGGTCATCACCGAGGAGCGCCTGGACTTGAGCCTGCTGCTGCCGGAGCAGGTGGGCACGCTGACCAAGGGCGTGCGCAAGGTGCTGCCCGGCTTCCTGTCGCTGGGCCTGGGCATGGTGGGTACCTTCGAAACGGCGGAGCGGCACTGGTGGTACGACGCGCAGCGCGTTTCCGAGCACGACTTCGCGCGGGCGCTGCTCGCCGCTTGCGACGAGGTGTGTGGCGACGCCGCGCTGCTGCTGGTGCGCGACTTCATGGAGGCCCTGCCCGAGGACGTGCGCCTGGAGTCGTGGTTCCTCCAGCGGGGCTTCAAGCAGGTGGCCAACCACCCCATGGCCATGGTGGCGCTGGACGGGCTGAGCAGCGAGGCCCACTTCCAGCGGCTGAAGAAGAAGTCGCGGCAGAACCTGCGCAAGAAGCTGAAGGACGCAGAGGCGCTGGGCTTCCAGGTGGAGCGGGTGCGGGACTTCCGCCCCCTCATCGACGAGTGCTACCCGCTCTACCTCCAGGTCCACGAGGGCGCGTCGGAGTTCAAGCGCAACCCATTCCCTCGGGCCTTCTTCGAGACCATCGCGGAGCGGATGCCCACCACCAGCAGCTTCCTCACGCTGCGGGATTCGGCCGGGCACCTGATTGCCTTCATCCTCACGGGCACCGGGGGCGGCATCAACAACCCCTTCTGCATCGGCATGGACTACGCCCGGACGGAAGGCACGCCGGCCTACTACCTGATGATGTGGAAGGAAATCGAGCACGCGGCCCGCACGGGATGCCGCGTGGTGGACCTGGGCCTCACCAGCTACTTCGTGAAGCAGACGGTGGGCGCGGAGCTGGAGGGCATGACGATGGCCGCCCGCATCCAGTCCGCGTGGCTGCGGCCCCTGCTCAATCCCCTGCTGCCCGCGCTGCTGAGCGAGAAGCAGCCGCAGGAGCGACGGAAGTTCCGCGTCTCCACCTTCGACGACGACTCGCAGCCCCCCACTGACCAGGCCGCTTGACCATGCTCCGCTTCGCCTACGGCTGCATTCCCTCCGTCATGTCCCTGTACTTCGCCAACACCCTGGTGCGGCGAGCAGGGCTGGCGCCCGCGTGCATCCTCCTGTCCGCGGGGGGCCTGCGCTTCCAGAAGAAGCGCTACACCCCGGCCCAAGTGCTGCCTGTCTTCCTGAAGCAGTTTGGCCCGCGCTTCACCGGCTACAACGTGCTCGCCGGGCTGAGTGGCTCGCTGCCCTTCAGCATTCCCGCCTCGGGGTTGATGAGCTTCCAGGCGCTCTCCCAGGCGTATGGCATTCCGCTGGTCATCAGTGATGACTTCTCCGGAGCGGCCACGGTGAGCGAGCTCGAGCGGCACGGGGTGGAGTTGTTCCTCACCAGCATGTGCGATCAAATCATCCGGGAGCCACTGCTCAGTCTGCCGCGCCATGGCTGTTTGAACATCCACCCATCGCTGCTGCCGGAGTTCCGCGGCGTGGACTCCGTCTTCCAGGCCATGCTGAACGGCGTGTCTGAGATTGGAACGACACTCCACCGCACCACCGCGCGCATCGACGCGGGCGACGTGCTGGCCCAGAGCGCGTTCACCCGTACGGCCGCCGATTCCCACCTGGCGTTGACGGCGAAGGCGACCGCCGCGGGCATTGCCCTGCTCAAGCGGCACATGGAGACCCTGGAGCGCGGAGAGACGCCGGACGCGCGCCCCATCGACGTGAGCCGGGCGCGATATCCCTACCGCTCCTGGCCGGAACGGGAGGAGCTGCGCCGCTTCCACGCCCAGGGGAACACCTTCTGGCGGGCGTCGGACTTCCGCCGCCTCCTCGCCTTCGAGGACGTGCTGGCGACATAGCGCGACACAAACGACACGCCGGGCGGGAGAGGCTCCCACCCGGCGTGGATGCTTCGGACCGCTGACTACTTGCCGCGGCTGATGGACTCGCTGTGGATGGTCAGCGCGCTCGCGGCGGCCGTCAGGTCGATGGCCGAGAAGCTGGTGTACGGGTAGTGGCCATCGCCCAGCTCCTCGACGAACTCGACGTGGTCACCGCTGACCTCGCGGCCGTCGAAGTCGAACGTGAAGGCTCCCGGCGTCGCACTGCGGAAGGACCACACGCAGGCGCCCGTGGGGATGGTGTCATTGAACCCGAAGGTCATGTGGTTGCGGAAGCCGATGTGGATGGGCGTGAAGCGGATGTGGATGTCGTACCAGGACGCATCCATCGGGAACCAGAGGCCGCGGTTGATGTGCCGACCCTGGAACTGACCGCCGTTGTACACGTACACACTGTAGGTCGAACCGCCCGGCGTGCCGGTGAACTGCGGCTGGAACGTCACCTGGCCCGGCTCACGGCCGATGCCGACCTGGACGGTGCTGACCACCTGGTCGCCATCACGCGCCGCCAGGGCGAAGCCCTGTCCGGCCTTGGCGAGGTCCTGGAAGACGGCCTTCTGCTCCCACTGCGTCGCGGCGGCGAAGTTGCTGGAGACGCCGTCGTTGGCGGCCTTCTCCAGGCCGGTGACGTTGAGGCCCTTCTCCGTGCGCTCGAGCTTCGCGTTGCCCGTGGCGCAGTTCGTGATGCCGGCGAAGGTCTCAACGCACTGCGCCTTCACAGGCGCTTCCTGGGCCGAAAGCGCGTCAGCCTCGGCAGGCTGCGACTCCTCGCCCTGGCAACCCGCGGCCGTCAGACTCAGGAGTGCTGCCGCCATCAGGCGGCCCGTCAGCTTGATGCTCATGGATGAAAAACCTCTCGTTGGGGGATGACGACTTCCGGGTCTCCGGTGAAGACCCGGAGACCGCGTTTGCACCCAGCGCGCCAGCGGTGGCGGACGGCGCCGCCGCTCGGTGCGGGCTCACCGGCCACCCCGCTCGCGAGCACGCGACGTAGCGCGCGACGTCACAAAAACCGGCTCCTGTGGCGAGCCCTGTTACACCCCAGGCAGCCAAGGAGCGCCTTTCATGCGGCTTCATGAAGCTCGGGGTACGGGTCCAACGAGACACCTGCCGGCAGTGTGTGCCACGGGCTGGCTGGGTTCTGGGATTTCGTACCAACCCGCCATATCCCCTATGCTTCGTCACCGTCGCCCGGGAGCCCGGCCGGACTTCCCCCCGGAGAAGGCTGGAACATGAACAGCGCCAGCGTGAATGAATCCCCCACGGATCGTCGTCGCTTTCCTCGGCTCGAGGCGCCGCTCTATGCCCGGCCCGCGCGACTGAGGCGCGTGGACAAGCAGCAGGTGCTGGACGCCAGCCTGGGGGGCATCCGCATCTACTCCGACGAGCAGTACACCCAGGACTCCGAGTTGGAGCTGGACCTGTTCCTGCGTGACGGCACTTCGCTGGAGTGCAAAGCGCGTGTGGCCTGGATGCGCAAGCTTCCCAAGGACGCGGTGGCGCGCTTTGAAGTCGGCCTGGCCTTCACGGACGTACCGCCGCTGGCCATGGACAAGCTCAAGTCGGTGCTCGTCGTGGATGACGAGGGCGGCCCGGCCGACTCATAGCTTCCCGGCTGCGGGGACGCCCGCCAGCACTTCCTCCAACACGGCCCGCAGCTCCTGCTCCAACCCTGGCACCGAGGCCCTCCGGAGCGCACCGCCGCCTCTGAAGAGGGACAGCCCCTCCAGGAATGCGACCACCAACGCCGCGCGACGCTCCAGGCGAGACGGGCTGAGCCCGGGCGCCAGTTCACGCAGCAGCGCCACGACACCCGCCCGGAAGCCCGCGTAGAAGACGGCGAGCGCGTCCGCGACCATTTCATCCCGTGCGGCGAGCGCCCACAGCTCCGCGAAGAGCTGGCAATGACGCGGCGACTCCTGGTCCTCCAGCAGGGCCTCCACCGCGCGCCGAAGCCGCTCCATCGGCGCACGGCCGCCTTCCTCCACCCGCGCATGCACCCGTTGGCTGGCGGCTTCCAGGTAGCGCGCGAGCAGCGCCCGCACCACGTCCTGCTTCGCGGGGAAGTAGTACTGGAGGTTGCCCACGCTGAGCCCCGCCCTCTGAGCCACCCGGCGCAGCGTGAGCCCCGAATGGCCCTCCTCCACCAGTGTGTCGGTGGCCGCATCGAGGATGGACGCCACCCGCTCGGTCCCCTTGGCGTGAACGGCGGTCCCCTCGCGAGGCTTCGACGACGGCAGCTTCCCCCGCGTGGCGCGTGGCATCAGGCCGCCTCCCGGCGCGATTGTTCCTCGAAGCGGACCTGGACACCGCACCCGCGCAGGGCCGCCAGGGCCTGCTCCGGACGCGCGTCGTGCTCCGGGAACCACACGCCCGCGGCGGGAGGCGGCGCGCCATCCCATCCCAGCAGTCGCTCCGTCCCCAGCACCGCGCCCACGGCCGTGAGGTGGGCCTGTCCCTTCGGGTCCACCACTTCGATTCGCAGCGCTCCGCGAGGACCTTCCACGTCCGCCACCCACGCCGCCTCACCGCCCGTGCCGCTGCTGGCCATCAGCGCGCGCCGCACGGACGTCAGACGGGGATGCTGGAGCAGCCGGAGCAGCCCCACCTGCTGGAGCGCCGCGAGCATCCAGGTGACGGTGCCCGAATCGAACCCCAGCCGCGTCGACACCGTACGCGCGCCCAGCACCAGCGGCAGCGTGGCCTGCTCGGGCGTGTCGAGCCGGAAGACGCGCGTGGGCCGCCCATCCGGGAACATCACCCGGCGGCCGTCCGTCAGCGGCAACACCTGCCGCTCCTTCCCTCCCTCCGTGATGTCGAAGGCCATCCCCAGCCGGTCCATGTACTCCACCGAGTCCGGACCCGCCTGATCCGCCAGGGCGAAGCGGATGCCCACGTCGACGCGCTCGACGCCTCCCACCCGCTCCGACGCGCCCGCGACGAGCCTGGGCACCAGTCCCGCCATCCACGCGGAGCTGAGCAGGACGGGTGCCCGTGGGGGCGTCCCCGACAGCCGCAGCACCGCCGACTTCACACGCGACGTCCAGCGGGTGATGTCGAGCACCGCCACGCCTTCCCGGACCGCCGAGCGCAGCACCGCATCGTCCGGGTCATTGACCAGCGACACCACGGCCCTGGGCCGTCCGGACAGGCACGCCAGCGGGTCGGGCGCCGTCACATCCAGCACCACGGCTTCCGCATTCCCCAGCCGCCGGGCCAACGCCTCCGCGGGCTCGCGGCGGCGGCCAGCGATGACCAGCGGAAGGTCCGGATGCCGCTCCCGCAGCAACTGCGCGAGCCACGTCCCCACCACGCCGTAGCCCCCCACCAGCACGACACTGTCCTCAGCCACCATTGCGCGCTCCACCCGCCGGCGTGGGCCATCCACGCCGCCTGGAGTCTTTATTAGGTCGATTGACCTATATTTTCACGACAATCGTCCTGACCGTGCGGCCGGGGGGCCCACGTCCCTGGCGTCGTGCTCCAGGTCACCCAGGACTTGGGCGTGGACGCAGTGGCCCAGCGCATCCTCGGTGCGTGGCGGCAGCGCACTGGCGCCCGGGCATCCTGAGAAGCCACACGTCCGCTCGCGACGGTGATGAACCGCCGCGAGCGGACTCGCAACATCACCTCGAGCGCGTCAGCGGCTCGGCCACATCCACGGTGGTGGTGCCGTGCCACACGAGACCGTACTCGTCCTTGTAGATGTCCAGGTCCACCGTGTGGCTGCCGCCGCGCGCCTCCCGTGGAATGGACTTCGTCATCGTGAAAGTGAAGGCGCCACCCGGCGGCAGGTTCACACCCCAGTCGGAAAAGGCGGTGTCCCAGGCCGACGGCAGGTTGGAATAGAAGTCGTACCAGACCCAATCACACGACGCGGAGTCGTTGTTGGTGACGTTCACCGTCCAGGTGACATCCGTGCCCGGCGCCGCCGTCACTGTCTGCGGTGACAGTGTGACGGTAGGCGATGCGGTGACACAACGCTCGACGATGTCGATGTCCGCTGTGCCTTGCACCGTGTGGCCGTCTCGCGTGGCGGCCAGGCCCACGGCGTACGTGCCGGGCGCCGCGCTGTAGGGCGCATACGCCTGGAGGCCCCATGACAACGAGGCGGACGCGGCGACAGTGACTTGCGCGGGCAGACGGTCGGAGCCCCACCCCTGCGGAAGGAGGGCGGAGACCTGGAAGGTGGACGGCGAACACGTAGGCGAGTCGTGGTTGACGAGAACGACCTCGAACTCCGGCCGGCCTCCGGGCCAGGACGTGGGGGCGAAGGACGTCACCTGCACCTCGTGGGGTGCGCGGACGCACGCGGATTGACGGTGCGCGATGCTCACGACGAGTCCCGCGGACGTCGCCGCGTTCACGGTCACGGAGAGGGTGCTGTAGGGGTCGTCCCACGTCGTGCCCGGAAGCAGGGCCGGGTCGGTCCACGATGCCGTCTGCGGCGTGAAGTCGAGCAGGTGCGAGCCACTCAGCGTCGTCGCATCCGCGTAGTGCACGAGCGCTCCGCCGAACACCTGCGGCGCCAGCGTCGCCTCATAGCCCCCCACGGGCTGGCGGTACTCCAACCACAGCCAGTCATTGCTCCCAGGCCGCCGCCGCACCTTGAGCGCCTTCAGCCCGCCCGACGCGACCACGGGCGCGAGGGTGAAGGTGCCGTCCACACCGTCCACACCGTCCACTTCGGCCACCGCGGACGCGTCCAGCCAGCCGATACGTGCCTTCTGCGGCGCCGCGTAGTGGCCCAGGTTCCACCGTCCCATCGTCGAGAAGACATCCCCGTACTCGTCGATGACACCCGTCGCCCCCGGCAGGCCCAGGGCCTCCGCGCCGAAGTCGCGCGAGCTCGCATGGCCCAACGTGAGGTTGTGCCCCGCCTCGTGCGTCACCAACTCCACGGCACTGTCGTGGACCATCATGGACTCCGCCACGAGCCACGAAGTGGAGGCCATCACGGTACCGTCCGCCGTCTGCACCTGCCCGCAGGACACCGTGGCCTGACCGGCGTAGGAACAGCCCGCCTGCGGCCGTGGGTGGACAATGAAGATGCGGTCGTACTGCGTGAAGTCCACGTCCGCGTCCGCCGCCCGCACCGCGGCCTCACGCATGGCCGCGCCTTCACTGCATGAATAGGCGCGGTCCAGCGTGTACCCGCTCACCACGTCGCCCGTGGTGGTGGTGCGACCCTCGGACACCTCGCTCCAGTAATCCGCCAGCGAACGGCGCGTCGTGGAGAAGAACACGTCGTGGACCGCCTGCGGGGTGAGGCCGGGCCGGGCCATGCCGGGGAACTCCGTCATGATGACCAGGCTGCGCTGCACGCCGCTGACGCCACACGCGCTCGCCGTGCTCAGCGAGGACGCGGCATGGGTGTCCACGTCCACGCCCTGGGCGATGAGCTGGCCGCCCTGCTCGCGCCCACGTACCTTCACCTGGAGCCCGCTGCGCAGTCCCGGCGGCGCGCCGTGTTCGAAGCGCACCTGGCGGTGCTGGTTCCCCTGCTTCACGAAGTACTCTTCCCACGACGCGGCGGGCGCGGGCGGATCCACCACCACGACCTCCAGTTCCCCCTCCCATGACTCCTGGCGGCTCACCGTTTCGTGTGGTGGCGACCCGTCCTGCGCTTCATCCACGTCGGAAACCTGCGCGCTACAGGCCGCGAGCCACACGGCCGATACCATGCTCCACGTGCGGGACATTTCCCCTCCGGAAAACGGCGGCCCGGAACGGGGCGCCGCGCGCCTTGTGCACGGAGCGATTCACTCGCGCAACGCATCTCCGACGGAGCCACGAGGAATTCACGCGAAACGATTGGAGACGCGGCGCGGTTCGCTCGCGAGGTCTAGTCGCTCACGGAGCGGAGGCTGCGCGCTCGTGGATTCGAAGCCAAGCTGCCGCGCTCAACGCCCTGGCAGGTCCACCGAGCTGCCGTGGTTCACATCCCTGTCAGCGTGGCCCAAGATGTAGAGCTCGCCACCCAGCCGCAGGTCCAGCCCCAGGGGCCCGAGGTCCTCCACGTCGGGCGCATCCTTGAGGGCGCATCAATCCCAATCCTCACCGTCGAATCTCGGAATGACGACGGCCGAGTATTGAGCCTCTGGGAGGTAGATCACCTCCAGCTCCGTTCCTGGCGCGAGCAGGTGGCCGTGCTCGGCCCCCAGGGTCCGCTGTTGCACCAGCATCCAGGGCGCTCCCCCGTCCACGCCGTCGACCTGGAACGTCATCACGGTGGTGCGCTGGCGGTTGCGGTCCAGGACACCGGCCTCCGCTTTCACCAGCCGGGCCCGTGCGCGCAGCCCGTGCGTCCAGATGCTCCTGCGCTTCCGGCGCGCCAGCCTCACCGGGACGATGACGAGCGCCATGGCGGCGACGAATCCGCCCGCCCAGACAATCCACCCCGTGACGTCGTCATGGCCAGTCATGCAAGCGGGAGCCTACCGCCAGCACCGTGGCGGCGGGAGGCTCCGCGCCATGCTGGGAATGAGCGGGCTCCCCCTAGACTGCGATGCCTGCCCAAGGCTGGGACCCGATGGGGCGCTGGCACGCGGCCGCGTGACTGCAACGGAGGGGGCGCCTCCCCGTCCGCCGCCCAGGCTGAGGGAAAGGCACGATGGGCACTCCGCCAGGTCCGCCCCCACCTTGTGAGGCATGGGTTCAATGGAGGAGGACGCCCCGGAGGTGTCGGCCGCCCTGCTGGAGGGCATCCGAGCCGCCGCGCTCCCCGTGTCGGGCCGCGCTTCGGACCTGGACCCGCTCATCGAGAGCATCGGTGATGCGCGGTTCGTCCTGCTGGGCGAGGCCACACACGGGACACACGAGTTCTACCAGGCACGCGCCACCCTCACCCGCCGCCTCATCGCCGAGCAGGGCTTCCACGCGCTGGTGGTGGAGGCCGACTGGCCGGCCGCCCTCCGTGTCGACGCGTTCGTGCGGGGTAACGGGCAGGACGCGACGGCCGCTGGCGCCCTGGGCAACTTCCAGCGATTCCCGCGGTGGATGTGGCGCAACCGGGAGATGGAGGAGCTGGTCACCTGGATGCGTGCCCACAACGCCACGGTTCCGCCGGAGCAGCGGGCGGGCTTCTACGGCATGGACCTGTACAGCCTTCACGACTCCATGCGGGAGGTGGTGGCCTGGTTGGACACGGTGGACCCGGATGCCGCGCAGCGGGCCCGCGAGCGCTACGCCTGCTTCGACCACTTCGGCCCCGAGCCCCACGTCTATGGCCAGTCCACCACGTCGGGGCAGGCGGACTCGTGCGAGGAGCAGGTCTGGGCCCAGTTCGTGGAGTTGCAGCGGCGGAGGACTCGGGGGCCCGAGGACGCGGACGCCCGCTTCCACGCCGAGCAGAACGCCCGGCTCGTCGCCAACGCGGAGGCGTACTACCGCGCCGTGTATGCGGGCCGGCACGAAGGCTGGAACCTGCGTGACACGCACATGGCGGACACGGTGGACGCGCTCGCGGCGCACCTGTCACGCAGCGGTCCACCGGCCCGGTTGGTCATCTGGGCGCACAACTCCCACCTGGGTGATGCCCGCGCCACGCAGATGGGTGACCAGGGGGAGCTCAACGTGGGCCAGCTCCTTCGCGAGCGGCACGGCGCGGCCACCTACAACGTGGGCTTCACCACGTACACGGGCGTGGTCATCGCCGCGCACGAATGGGACGAGCCCGGCCTGCGACGCCGCATCCAGCCCGCCATGTCCGGCAGCTACGAGCGCCTGTTCCACGACGTGGGAATGCCCGCGTTCCTGCTGCGCATGGCCGAGCTGGGCGAAGCGGCGGGCGGCCTGCATGAGCGCCGCCTGGAGCGCGCCATCGGCGTGGTGTACGCGCCGCGCACCGAGCGGTGGAGCCACTACTTCCACGCGAACCTGCCCGCGCAGTTCGACGCGGTGCTGCACTACGACGAGACGCGGGCATTGCGCCCGTTGGACTCGGATGCCGGGCACGGGGAAGAGGACGCGCCTGACACGTATCCCTTCGGGTTGTGAGGAGACTAGTTCGCCTGAGCGGGCGCCCTCTCCTTGATGGGCGGCGTCTGCGGCGAGGGCACCTTCGCCGGCGGCGCCCTCCAGGTCGAGGACTTCCCGGGCGTCTTCTGGCTCCGGGCCAGTTCCCGCTCGATGCGCCGCTTCACCTCCGGCAGCACGTCGTTGGGGATGGGGATGGAGAGGTTGTACTGGGCAATCTTCCAGGTGCCGGCGTCCTTCACCAGCACGCCGCTGCCGCGGCTGGGGCCCAGGTTGGGCGTATCCAACGCCTCGTCGAACCAGGCCACCGCGCCATCCTTCGAGAGGAAGATGTGGCGTGACGTCGCCTTGAAGTTCCAGGCCTTGCCCTTGGAGAAGTACGGCTTCGCCCAGGCGCGGAATTCATCACGGGTCCAACGCTCGGTGGCGTCGGTGCCCAGGTACACCGCGTCGTCGGTGAAGTGGCCGAAGTAGCGCGCCTCGTCCGCGGCGGCGGCGGCCTGGTGCCAGTCATCCAGCACGGCGGTGATGGCTGCCTTCGAGTCGGCGGGGGCCGTGTTCGCGGGAGCGGAGGCGAGCACGAAGAGCAGCAAGGAAACGGTGGGCACGCGGAAGACCTCGTCAGGCAGGGCGTTCAAGGTATGAAGCGGCACGGCCCGCCCCGCGTCAAGGCGAACGGGGTGGAGAGAAAGGCACGAATCGCATGGTCCTCGAGAGTTTCCTGGTGGGTGAGGGCGATGTGCCCACGGTGATGCTGCACGGCTTCCTGGGCACGGGGCGCAATCTGCGCTCACTGGCGGCGGCGTGGAGCGCGGCGGACCCGAGCCGGCGCATCCTCTTGCCAGACCTCACCGGACACGGGACGTCCCCTGCGCTGCCAGCGAACTCGGACCTCTACAGCATGGCCCGGGACGTGGTGGACACGGCGCGTGCGCAGGGCTTCCAGGGTCCGTTCGACTGGGTGGGGCATTCGCTTGGAGGACGGGTGACGCTCGCGGCAAGCCTCAATGTCCCGGAGGCCGTCCGGAGCGTGTCGCTGCTGGACATCGCACCGGGGCCTGTCCCGGGAGACTTGTCGGAGAGTGGCAAGGTGCTGGGCATCCTTCTCCAGGCACCGGCTCAGGCGGAGAACCGCCGGGCGATGCGCGCGGAGCTCACGGGCCGCGGCTTGTCGGAGCCGCTGGCGGACTGGCTGCTGATGAACCTGGTGACGGAGGAGAGCGGCGTGCGCTGGCGCTTCGACCGGCAGGGACTGGCGGGCCTGCACTCGCGCGTGAATGACACAGACCTGTGGACAGCGGTGGAGCGCAAGGACCGGCCGCCGATGCGGTGCCTTCGGGGTGGCCGCTCGAAGTACGTGAGTGACGCGGACGTGGAGCGCCTGGTGGCCGCGGGCTGCCCGGTGGAGACGCTGCCGGAGGCCGGGCACTTCGTCCACGTGGACGCGCCGCAAGCGGTGTTGGCGTGGCTGCGCTGAGCTACTGCTGAACCTGGAGGATGCGCCTCAGATGCGCACGCCCAGCAGCAGGCCGGGCCACATCCGGACGCCGCCGGGGCCGCGGCCCAGCTTCCACTGCGGCAGCCAGCTCACGTCGCGGTACTCGTCCTGGGACGACGGGTCGTACGCGTTGAGGGACACACCACCGAAGAGCGCGAAGCGCCGCTTGAGCTCCCACCCCAGCGTGGCGCGCATCCGGAACAGCGTGTTCTTGGGCCCCGAGCCATAGAAGTTCGGCTGCCAGCTTCCGTACGACAGGTCCACGTCCAGCGAGTAGCGGTCCGCCGCATCCAGCGGGACGTGCACGCCCAGGCCCATGTTGAGGAAGGTCCGCAGCGAGTCCTTGCCAATCCCCACGCCCGTGGTGGCCAGCACATAGACTGTCCGGCTCCCATATTTGATGCCCACCGACAGGGGCATGACGTCGTCAGCGGAGAGCTCCAGCACGAAGCGCCCCTTGCGCACGATGCTCAAGAAGCCGATGGGCACCGACACGTCATCCGCGATGTTGATGAACCCCAGTTGCACGCCGCGGACCTCGGCCGCCACGTTGATGAGGCCCACCTGCGCGCCCGCGACGTCCCCGGAGATGTTGATGAGGCCCACCTGCGCGCCCGCGAGCCGCTCCGCCAGGTTGATGCCCACGGCCGCCTGCACGCCACGGAGGCGCGCCGCCGCGCGGTTCGCCGTGGTGCTCACCTGGAAGCCCGTGAAGTCCCGCTCGGCCATGTTGAAGACGGCGGACACCTGCCCGCCCGTCCCGCCACCGAAGGCGAGGTTGCCGCCGAACGCCGTCTGGAGACCGAAAATCTCCCCGCCCGCCACATTCGCCACGCCCGACACCTGGAACCCCTCCACCGTCCCGTCCACCCACCCCACGCCGGCGGACACGCCCAACCCCTGAAGCTGCATCGAGCGCACGCCCAGCACACCCAGCGCCAGGTGGTTGCGCCCGACGCCCCCCCACAGCGAGGTGGTGGCCAGCGGCGGCACCAGCGACAGGTTGAAGGGCACGGAGGGCATGTCGCCGAGGACGACCGGCTCGCCGGTGGACAGGGCCTCGGCCCGCATGTCCGTCCCGCCTCGCGCCGCCGTGCGCGTGAGTGTCATGGGAACGAAGTGCTCGGCGCGCAGCTCCGAGCCCCCCTTTGGCGACACCGTCAACTCCGCTTCGAACCGCTGCGAGGGACGCTCCAGCACGACCTGATAGCGCCCCGCCTCCAGCCCCAGCGCCAGGCGCCGGCCCGCGGGCTTCTGCAGCTCCGCGACCAACTGGTTGCCCCAGTCGCGCACGAAGAGGCGGCCTTGCACGTCCTCCGCCACCGTGAGCCGCACGCGCGAGGTGCGCAGGTCCGTCAGCACCAGGTCGCCGCTACCCGCCAGTTGGATGTCATAGGCCGCGTGCTGCGGACCGCCCTGCGAGCGCTCCGTGCGCGCCAGCGTTTCATGGAAGGCGAACTGGTAGGCCTCGTGCAGGGTGACGCGGCCGTCACCGCTGGCGTCCGCCGCGCCGCGCAGGCCCGTCACCAGGAAGTGCGTGAAGAAGGACGCGCCAATGGTGTCCGACTCCTGCGCCACTTCATCCGCGGAGCTGGAGGCGAGGTACGCGTGGCCCCGCACCTGCGACGCCGCGTCCATGAGGAAGCCCGGCCGGTGCACCCCACCCTTGAAGCGCGTCACCGCGCCGGAGCCGCACGAGTCCAGAATCGCGATGCGCACGTCCACGGGCACCGCGCCCAGCCCCTGCTTCAGCGCCGCGTAGGTCAGTCGCTCACCGCGCGGCAGCAGCCCCTCCGCGTCCGAATGGCCCGAGTAGTAGAGCACCAGCTCGCTGCGAACGCCATCTGCGGCCGCGGCCTCCACCAGCACCCGCATCCGCTCCAGCGCGCCCAGCAGGCCCTTCCGGTCCGCCTCCAGCAGCAGCACGCGGTCCGCCACCGCCACGCCGCCCAGCTCCCCCAACACGCGGGACATGGCCAGCGCATCCGAGCCCGCGTAGCGCAGCCGCTCGCGTCCCTCACCGCCCTCGCTGGAGCCCACGAGCAGCGCGAAGCGGCGCAGCGTCACCGGGGGCTCTTCCGCCGGGGGCGGAGTGGCCGCGGCGGACACCGTGGCCCACACGCCCAGGCAGGCCGCGGCCAGCAGACCGCACCGGCGGCCCCATTCCCCAGCAGTGGTGCGTCTCATCATCCGCGTTACACCCCACGCGTCAGGCCCGGCCCGGCCTCAAGCGAGTCCCCTCGGCATATCTCGACTGGAGGCCGGCGCGCGAGCCCGGCTCACGGGCTCCAGAGCGCCCGCCGCACCAACCAGGAACTGCCGCCCCGGCCGTCCCGCACCACCGCCCAGAACGTCACCTCTTGCGCCTGCGCGCCCTCCGGCGGCTCCCACTCCGTGCGGTGCCGGCCTTCCTGCCCGCCGAAGGACGAGCCGCCCGTCTCCTGCGGCGAGAACTCGCCCAGCGTCGCGTGCCACGAAATCTCCCAGCTCTCCCGCAGCGTCACCGCCTCCAGCCGCAGCCCGGGCACCACGTACGTCTCCTGCAAGGCCACCACGTCCTCGGACGTCACCACGAAGGGCCCGGCGCCCCGAAGCTCCAGCGGCGCCTCCGCGGCCCAGGCCACGTCGTCCACGCGCAGGCCCGGAATCACCGGCTGCACGTTGGCCCGCATCCCCTCCACCGCCGGGCACCAGAAGACCATCAGCTTCTGCGCGTACACCCGCTCCTCCCCCGCCTGCGTGAAGAGGACCAGCGGCATGCGCAGGCCGCCCAGCCCCAGGTAGGGGTCCAGCGCCTGCACCCGCACCAGCAGCGGCGTGTCATCCGCCAGCGTGGCCGCGCCCGGTTGGATGCTGAGCGTCAGCTCACCGGGCGCGGTGGTGCCCTCCGCGAGCAGTACGCGGTTGGCCTCGTTCGCGCACGTCCGGTCCTCGGGGTCCGCGCACGCCCACAGCGTGTACTGGATGGGACGGCCCTCACCCGCCGGGTCCACCAGCAGCGCGCGGTATGTCACGGGCTCGGAGAGTTCATCCAGCGTCGCCGGGTTGAGCTCGCAGGCGGACGCCATGAACTCCGGCGGCTCCGTTGCGAGACCGAGCACACGGAAGTCGTGGACGCGCGAAGGCTGGTCCTCGACGTCGACACACGCGGTGGCGCCCAGCAGCAGCAACAGGCCGCCATACTCGAGCAGGGTCTTCATCTCAGAAGCTTCCTTTCACACCCACCACGGGGAGGATGGGGATGCCCGGCACCTCGTACTCCCGACGGAACCGGTAGTCGTTGAAGACGAACTCGACGTTCTTCGCGTTGTAGAGGTTCTGCACGTCCAGGTAGGCCGTGAGCGTCCAGCTCTGGAACCGCCAGCTCTTGTCCACGCGCACGTCCAGCTGGTGGAAGCCGCCCGTGCGGTCGGAGAAGTAGGGACCGAACGTCGCGTTGTAGCGATTGCGGTCCGCGTCGTAGACGTCATGGCCGCTCGCCAGCGGCGTCATGGGCCGGCCGCTGGTGTAGCGGAAGCGGCCACCCAGCTCCCAGCCGTTGCCCAGCACATAGCCCGCCACCATCGTGAGGATGTGCGTCTGGTCCCAGGGGCTGAGGCCATAGGTGGAGTCGTCCGGCACGCTGCCGCCACCGAAGGCCCCTCCGCCCTGGGGCGGCGGCCCCACGCGCCCGTCCTCCGCGCGGCTGAAGGTGTACGAGAGCCAGCCGGACCACTTGTCCGTCGCGGAGGCGCGCTCCTTCTTCAGCATCACCTCCACGCCATACGCGCGGCCGATGCCGTCGTTGGAGTACGGCAGCGTGAAGACGCCGCCGCCCTCGTTGGCGACGAGCTGGCCGGGCGACACGATGTTGTTGAAGCGGCGGTTGAAGAAGCCGGTGACGTCCACGTTGAGCACGTCGGTGATGCGGTGCTCCACGCCCAGGCTGCTCTGGAACGCGCGCTGGTAGGCGAGGTCCGGGTTGCCGTAGGGCGCGGTGATGAAGCGGAACGTCTCTGGCGGCTGGCTGTAGAGGCCCAGCGAGCCCTTGAGGTTGGTGCGTGAGGTCGCCGCGTAGCGGACCCAGAGTCGCGGGTCCAGCGCCAGGTTCCGCGTGTTGCCCACCGTCTGGAGGTTGCCGCGCACGCCCGGCGTGAAGGTGAAGCGCCCCACCAGCAGGTCCGCTTCCAGGAAGAGCGCGCCGTCGAAGGCGCTCAGGGCAATCTGCTCCTCCAACTGCTGGCCCACCGGCTCGGCCCCGGGGAAGGGCACGTACTCGATGCCGCCCGGCGCGGGGAAGGACACGTCGTAGCGCTCGTGCTCGAAGACGAGGTCCAGACCCGTGCGGAGGGTGAGCGCGGAGGACAGCTCGATGCCCAGCACCTCGCGGGCGCCCAGCGTGTACGTCTTGCCCTCCTGCCGCGCGAGCCCGAAGTCGATGTTGTTGCGGTCCATGCCGACGAAGGGCGTGAAGACGGACCACATCGCGCCCTTGCGGTAGGTCCAGTCGCCCTTCACCCGGTGGAAGTTCATGCGCGTGTCCAGCTCCAGGTCCCGCTCCGTCTCGGGGCCGGTGGACACCACGCGGAGCTGGTCATCACTGCCGAAGGCCATGATGTAGCCGGAGCTGCGCGCGCCCCCCGCCGTCACGGTTGTGTCGTCGTTGGGCGTCCCGCGCTTCGCGCCGAAGTCCACGCGCAGTTGGTAGTCCCAATAACGCGGCACCACGGAGAGCGTGCCCCCCTCCGTCTTCGGCAGGACGGCGGGCAGAATCGCGTCGATGTACGAACGGCGGGCGGCCGCGGCCACGCTGATGCCGTCCGTAATCGGGCTCTCCAGGAAGAAGCCCGCGTCCAGCAGGTCCACCTTCACCGAGCCGTGCAGCGTGTCCGAGGCGCCCTTGCGCGTGCCCACCTCGACGATGCCGCCCACCGCGCGGCCGTACTGGCTGCCGTAACCGCCCGGGAAGAAGTCGAGCTGGTCGATGAACTCAGCGTTGACCACCGAGGGTCCGCCGAGCAGGTGGAACAGGAGGGGGATTTCGACCCCGTCCATCATCGTCGACGTCTGGCCCGGGTTCGAGCCACGCACCAGCAGCTCACCGGAGATGAAGGGCGCGCGCGCCACGCCCGGAAGCGACTGGATGACGCGGATGGGGTCGCCGAAGGAGCCCGGCGTCTTCTGCGCCTCCTCGCGAGTGATGGTGCGGCGCACCACCTCCTTCTTCGGCCGGTCGGAGCGCACCACCGTCTCCAGGCCGCCGCCCGAGGGCGCGAGGTAGAAGTTCACCTCCGTCGTCTCGTTCGCCTTCAGCTCCTCCTTCGTCTGGTAGAGCTGGAAGCCCGTGGCCACCACGCGCACCTCGCAGGTGCCCGCGGGCACCTCGAGCGTGAAGCGGCCGTCCTCGTCGGACATCACCTCGGGCGCGTCCGCGTCGTCGCCGCAGCGCACGGTGGCGTTGGGCACGCGCGAACGGCTGCCGCGGGAGATGAGCTGACCGGTGAGCGTGGCCTTGGGCTGCTCGGCCTCCACGGCCTCGGCGCCCGCCTCCGGCTCCGGCGCGGTGAGGGTGAAGTGGTAGACATACTCCACCTGCACCGGCGCGGGCACGCCGTCGACCTCGGCGGGCGAGAAGCGGAACTGGCGCACCGCCGCGATGGCCGCCTCGTCGAAGCCGTTGCCCACCGGCTCGGTGGGCAGCACCTCGGCGACGGAGCCGTCATCCGCGATGGTGATGATGAGCCGCACGGACGCGGTGAGCCCCTGCGCGAGCGCCTCGGGCGGGTACTGCGCCTCCACCTGCTGCACCAGTTCGGGAGGCTTGGTGATGGTGGGCTGGGCCTGCGCCGCAGGTGGCGTGGCCGCGTCCGTGGGAGGCGCGCCGGCCTGGGGTGCCTGCGCGAGCACGGGCGCCGCCAGCAGGAGCGAGGCCGCGACGAGCGCGCCTCGGGCTTTCAGGGTGGAGGACATGGCGTGTCCAAGCATACGGGTGAGGGGGTTGCCGCTCCCGCTGAAAGAGAGACGGAGCGATGGCGAGGTGGAATCCCGGCAATGCCCGTGGGGATGGGTACCCCTGACATGCCGGGCACGCCCGGGCTCCGCCGCTCTCCCAGCGGGAGTGGCGACATCAATCGAGCAGGAAGGTGTACGAGTATTTCATCTCCGTGGAGACAGGCTCGCCGCCCTTGATGGCGGGCTTGAAGCGGAAGCGGCGGATGGCATCCCTCGCCGCCTCGTTGAGGCCGTAGCCGGGCCCCTTGAGAATCTTCACCGCCACCACCTTGCCCTCGTGGTCGATGG
>NZ_SRLV01000083.1:0-39213 GCF_006518205.1 Myxococcus sp. CA005
GGGCAGGGGGGGCTCGGGGACGCCTGGGTGCAGGTCGTGGGCGACGTCGTCATCGCCACCGGCCTCGTGTACCTCAGCGGTGGCTCCGACTCGCCCCTGACGTTTCTCTACAGCCTGGCCGTCATCGGCGCGTCGGTCGTCCTGGACCGCCGAGGCGCGCTCTGGGCTGCTGCTGCGTCTGCCCTGTGTTTCGGGGCCTTGGTCATGGGCTCACAACTCCTGGACGGCGCGTCTGGTGGGTTGATGCCGCCCACGCGGGTGCTCTTCGTCCTGGGCAGCAACTCCCTGGCCCTGGGCCTCATCGCTGTGCTGTCGGGCTATCTCTCACGTCAGCTCTCCGCGACAGGTGGCGCCCTGTCTGCTCGCGAGGCGGACCTCCAGCGATTGGGGCGGCTTCAACAGCAGATTCTCTCCTCCATGCCGTCGGGGCTGGCGACGTGTGATGCGCAGCGCCGCGTGACGTACGTCAATCCCGCCGGTTGCGGAATCCTCCAGGTCGACCCCACGCAGGTCGCTGGCGTCGAAGTCGAAGCGCTTCTTCCTGGCGTTTCAGTCCTGGCGCCTCGATCTCCTCGCAGTGAATTGGTGGTGGGAAAGGGCGCGAAGCGGCGCATCCTGGGGCTGTCGGTAACGCCACTGGAGGGTGAGCCCGGGGCTTTGCTCATGGTCTTCCAGGACCTCACCCAGCTCCGCCGGATGGAGGATGACCTGAAGAGGGCCGATCGGCTCGCCAGCCTGGGTGCACTCTCTGCGCAACTGGCGCACGAACTGCGCAACCCGCTGGCGTCCATGCGCGGCTCGGCGCAGTTGTTGGCGCAGGATGCACGGGATGACGTGGCCCAGAAGCTCACCAACATCTTGATGCGCGAGTCGGATCGTCTGGCACGGCTCGTCGAGGAGTTCCTGCGCTTTGCTCGTCCCCCGGTGCCCAGCTTGCGGAGGGTTCCACTTGCCTCGCTCGTGACGGAGACCATGGACATGCTCCGGGTGGATCCACTGGCACGTGACGTACGGGTCGAAGTCACCGCGCCCGAGCCTCTCCCGGTCTCGGTTGACCCGGATCAGCTGCGGCAGGTGCTCATCAACCTCGTGCGCAACGGGTTTCTGGCCGCAGGCCCGCGCGGTGAGGTGAAGGTCGCGCTGACTCGGAGCGAGAATGAGGCGAGAATCCGCATCTGGGACTCGGGGGGGAGCATCACGGAGGAGATGATGGGGCACTTGTTCGAGCCGTTCTTCACCACACGCGATGGCGGCACGGGGCTGGGGTTGTCCACCGCGCACTCCATCATCCGGGCCCACGGAGGCTCCATCCGGGTGCGCTCGAACCGTGATGAGGGGACCGAGTTCGTGGTGGGGTTGCCGCTGTGACATCCGTACAGGGAGGAGACCTGGGGTCGCGCGGCCACATCCTCGTGGTCGATGACGAGCTGTCCATGCGTGAGTACCTCGAGCTGTTGCTTCAGCGGGAGGGGTACTCGGTGACGAGCGTGGCCAGTGTGAAGGCCGCATGTGATGTGCTGGCCCTGGACGGAGTGGACCTGGTCATCTCCGACTTGAAGCTGGGCACGGGCAGTGGCCTCGACGTCCTGCGGGCGGCCCGGGCCCGGTCGGCTTCTCCCGAGGTGGTGCTCATCACTGCCTATGGCACGCCCGCGGCAGCGGTCGAAGCGATGCGGGAAGGCGCTTACGACTACATCTGCAAGCCCTTCGACAACGAGGAGTTGCGGCTCCTGGTGCAGAAGGCGCTGGAGAAGCGAACGCTCCGTCAGGAGAACAGTGGTCTCAGGGCGCGGCTATTTCCTGGCCTGGATGGCGCGGTGGGTCAGAGCGAGCGCATGCAGGCGGTCTGGGCCTTGGTGGAGAAAGTCGCTTCCGGCCGCAGCACGGTGCTGGTGACGGGGGAGAGCGGGACGGGCAAGGAACTGGTGGCGCGGGCCATCCATATGCGCGGCACTCGAGCCGCGCGTCCCTTCCTGCCCTTCAACTGCGCGGCGTTGAACGAGGGGACGCTGGAGAGCGAGCTCTTTGGGCATGTGAAGGGGGCATTCACTGGCGCGACCACCGACCGCTCTGGCCTCCTGGTGGCCGCAGGCGATGGCACCGTCATGTTGGACGAGGTCGGGGAGATGCCGCTCGCGACGCAGGTGAAGCTGCTTCGTGTGCTCCAGGAGCGGAAGGTGAAGCCGGTCGGCAGCGCCGCGGAGATTCCCTTCCAGGCGCGTGTCATCGCGGCAACGAACCGGCGGCTCGAAGCCGAAGTAAAGGCCGGACGCTTTCGTGAGGACCTCTTCTACCGGCTCAACGTCATCACGTTGGAGCTGCCTCCACTGCGCGAGCGTTCCGGCGACGTGTCGTTGCTGGCGAACTACTTCCTGTCCAGACTGTCGGAGGAGTTGGGGCGACCCGGTCTGCGTTTCTCCCCCGAGACACTGGGGCTATTGGAGCGCTATCCCTTCCCAGGCAACGTGCGGCAGCTGCAGAACATGGTGGAGCGGGCCGCGACCCTGTCGGATTCAGACCTCCTGGGGCCCTCCACGCTTCCACCCGCAGTGCGGGGCGATACAGACCCCGCCGTGCGTCCCGTGGAGGGCAGTGAGCCAGGGCTGGTGGCGGGCTTCAACCTGGAGCGGCATCTCGACGACAGCGAGCGGCGCTATCTCGTCGCGGCGATGAAGCAGGCCGGGGGCGTGAAGACCCGTGCTGCGGAGTTGCTGGGCCTTTCGTTCCGTTCATTCCGCTACCGGTTGGCCAAGCATGGGCTGACGGATGACTTGGAGCCCGGGAGCGCTTCGGATGCGTAGGCTGATCGACAGTTATCGTCAGCGTCACTGCCGAATTTTGTCAGCCCTGGACCCATCCTCGCCGAGGGGATTGTTCCAAGCCTTGAGAATTGGGGGGCTTGGAGTGCGCACCTGGGTTGGCATGCGTAGTGCTAATCCCATCCGCGGGCGCAGTGCCCCCCGTTGCAACCTTCTCTGAGGACCCCCATGCGCGTCTCGCGATTCAACCCCCGCAACCGTGGCTTCACGCTCATCGAGCTCATGATCGTGGTCGCCATCATCGGCATCCTGGCCGCCATCGCCATCCCGAACTTCATCAAGTTCCAGGCCCGCTCGAAGCAGTCCGAGGCGAAGACGAACCTCAAGGCGCTGTACACCGCGCAGAAGTCGTTCTTCTCCGAGAAGGACCGTTACTCCGACTTCGCCAACGAAATCGGCTTCGCGCCGGAGCGCGGCAACCGTTACGGCTACCGTGTGTCCGCTGCGGCGGGCGATTGCGAGGTGCGCAATGCGGCTGACCTTCCGGTGCCTGCTGCCGGCGTTCCGTGCATCTCCAACGACTCGTTCCGCTTCGGTGCCAACAGCGCCATCGACGATCCGACCCCGGTTGTCGCCCGCTTCGTGCCCCAGGGCGCTGCCGGGTGGAACACGACCCTCGGTGTGCAGCCGACCATCGCAGACTGCCCCAACTGCAACTTCTTCGCTGGTGCGCGTGGCAACGCGGACAACGAGGCGACCTTCGATGACTGGGTGATCGCCGGTTTCGAGGGCTCTGGCCAGGTGGGTCCGTGCTCCGAGGCGGGTAACGTTGCCTCCGGTACCCCCTACAACACGCGCAACGACGTCGCCTGCGACGGCGCGGCCCAGTAACTCGCATTCCTTCAGTGGAATGAGCAGTGGAGGGTCCACTGTTCTTCGGGCCGCTCTCCCCCAGGAGGGCGGCCTTTCTCAATTCTACAACCCCAGGGAACTCATGCGGAGCGTCGTGCTGTGTCTGGCTGTTTGCGCCATCGCAGTGATGGCAGAGAAGCCGGCCAAGCCATTGCGGACGAAGGATGGGCCCATCCTCCCCCGGCGAGAGTTCCTCGAAATCGTGGGGGCGGCGCAGAAGCCGCTGTTGGCCGACTTCTACTGGCTCCAGTCCATCCAGCAGGTCGGCCGTGCGAACACGGACACGGAATACCGGGACGTGTTCTTCTACGCGGATCTGGCGACGGACCTCGATCCCAAGTTCAGGTACGTCTACGAGTGGGGTGCCATCACCACCCCCGTCAACCTGGGGAGGGACGAATGGGCGAACACGGACCTGTCATCCCGGCTGCTAAGCAAGGGGCTGGTTGAGTTCCCGGACGACCGCCGGTTCCTGTTCCAACTGGCCTACAACAAGATGACGTATGACAGGGACTACAAGACAGCTGCCGACCAGCTCATGAAGTTGTCGAAGTACCCTGAGACGCCCCCCTATCTGCTGCAACTCGCCACGCGCCTCTATGCGCAGGCTGGCAGCATCGATATGGGGCTTCAACTGGCGCAGATGCTGCGTGACGGTGCGGAAGACGACGAGTCACGAGCCTTCTACGAACACCGCATCAAGGAACTACTTCGAGAGCGCTTGCTGACGCAGATCGACGAGGCTGTTGCGGCCTACCAGCGTGACCGGGGAGAACGCCCCAAGGCGGTCCCTGTCTTGGTGCGCGCGGGCTACTTGAGGGCCATGCCCATAGATCCGCTGGAGGGACAGTTCTTCATCGACAGGCAGGGGCGCGCGCGTTCCACCTCGGGAATCTACAGGTTGGAGATGTTCGACCAGAAGAAGAAGGATGAGCTGCGGGAAGACATCGCGGCGGGTGGCATTCAGTTCGACCTTCCGGAGGAGATGCCATGACAGTCGCGGGCGCGTCGGATCCGAACCTGCCAGTTTCCATCCGGGGGTTGTCCAAGACGTACAAGGTGGGCTTCTTCCTCAACAAGCAGGTCAAGGCGCTCCAGGGACTGGACCTTGAGATTGCCCCAGGCCAGGTCTACGGACTGCTGGGGCCGAACGGGGCGGGCAAGTCCACGACCATCAAGATTCTCATGGGGCTGGTGCGGGCCTCGGAGGGGCAGGCCTTGCTCTTCGGAGAGCCACCAGATCGGCCGCATGTTCGGCGGCAAGTGGGCTTCCTGCCGGAGAACCCTTCGCTTTATGAGTATCTCACCGGGCGTGAGTTCGTGACGTTGGCTGGGCGCATCTTCGGCCTGAGCGGTCATGAGTTGGACCAGCGCGTAGAGCGGGTGCTCGGCGATGTCGGGATGGGGCGAGCGTCCGATTTGCAGATCCGCCGTTACTCCAAAGGCATGGTGCAACGTACGGCGCTGGCCCAGGCGCTCATCAGTGGACCTCGCTTGCTCGTGCTGGATGAGCCCACCTCCGGTTTGGATCCGCTGGGGCGCCGACAGATGCGGGACTTGATCCTGGCCGAGCGCGCGAAGGGGACGACCATCCTCTTCTGTACGCACATCATCTCGGATGTCGAATCGCTTTGTGACCGAGTGGTGGTGCTGGTGGGGGGGAGGAGGGTCCAGGAGGGCAGCGTTCAGGACTTGGTGTCCGCGAAGGCCCCATCGGTGGAGATGGTGGTGCACGGGCTGCCGCTGGAGGTGCTCCAGTCTCTGGGATTCAGCTATGAGCACGCGCAGCAATTGGACAGTCGCGTGCTGTTGCGGATCCCGGACGCTGATTCGCATGGGCTGCTGCAGACTGTCATCAGCAAGGGCGGGCGTGTCAGCCGGGTACAGCCCGCGCGCTTCTCCTTGGAGGACCTCTTCCTGGAAGCGATGAAGCAGGCAGGTGGGCAGACCGTGGGCGGGGAGATTCAGTAATGGGGGCCTTCGCTGCCATGGCGTGGAATGGGTTCCGCGAGGCGCGTCGCAACCGGGTGACGGTGCTGGTCGCCGCGTTCGCCCTGCTACTCCTCCTGGCCACGACGCTCGTCACGGAGGTCACGGTCAGCACCTTCGACAGGGTGGTGACGGACTTCGGTCTTGGGGTGATGAGCCTGCTGCTTGTCTTCCTCTCCGTCTACCTGTCGTCCGGGCTCATCAGCCGGGAAATCGAGCGAAGGACCATCTTCTTGATGGTGTCCAAGCCGCTGTCGCGAACCCGGTTCTTGCTGGCCCGGCTCGCTGGCAACATGTTGACTCTGGGCGTGTTGCTGGTCGCGATGACGCTGCTGTTCTGGGTGCAGCTCGCCCTTCACCGCTCACCCATCACCCAGCCGCAGCTGGCCGCGCTCGGAGGGCTCTACCTGGAGTTGTTCGTCCTCACCAGCGCCGGGTTCCTGATGTCCACTTTCGCCAGCCAGCTTGTCTCCGCGCTGGTGACAACGGGGTTGTACTTCGCGGGTCACCTCTGCTCGGACATCTACAACCTGGGGGCCGCGTCGAAGGTGGAGCTCATCCAATGGGTCAGCAAGGCCACCTACTACGCCCTGCCCAACCTGGAGCGACTGAACTTCCGGCCGCGCGCGACCTATGGCATCGAGGTGACGGCGGTGGAGCTGGGCTCGGCCACGCTCTACGCGCTGGGGTGGGGAGCACTTTTCTGCGTGCTGGCTGCGATTGTGTTCGAGCGGCGCGACTTCCGCTGAAGCTCGGGTAGGATGCGTCCCCTGTGACGCATTCTTCCCTGCCGGGATACTTCGGGCCCCTGTTCGCCGTGTTCCTGTTCGTGCTCGGCTTGTGCGTGGGCAGCTTTCTCAACGTCGTCATCGCGCGGGTTCCGCTGGACCAGAGCATCGTGCGACCACGCTCGCGATGCCCTCGGTGCGGGCACGTCCTGGCGTGGTACGAGAACATCCCGTTGCTGTCCTGGCTTGCGCTTCGGGCGCGCTGCCGGGGCTGCGGCGTGCCCATCTCCGTGCGTTACCCGTTGGTGGAACTCCTGACAGGGCTCCTGTTCTTCGCGTGCCTGCGCCGTTTTGGCTGGACGTACGAATTGGTGCCGGCGCTGGTGCTCGTATCCTTGCTGGTGCCGCTCGCCTTCATTGACCTGGACCATTGGATTCTGCCGCTGTCCATGACGGTGCCGGGAATGCTGGCGGGGATTGCCCTGGCGTTCCCCCTGGGGATGGACGCCTTCCGTGATGCGCTGATGGGTGCGGCAGTGGGCTTCCTGTCCTTCCGGATGATGGAGTACGTCGGATGGAAGGTGTTCCAGCGAGAGGCGCTGGGCGCGGGGGACAAGTACCTCGTTGCCATGCTCGGAGCCTTCCTGACGTGGCGCGCGCTGCTGGGCGTCCTGTTGTTCGCGTCCATGCAGGGGGCCGTGGTGGGCATCCTGATGCTTCTGGCGACAGGGCGCGCTGGACCTCGCACGGAGAACACCCAGGATGAGCCGGCGGGGGATGCGCCCCCGCTCACGATGACCTGGGAGTTCACGCAGCCGGGCCTCCCGCTCTGGAAGCGGTTGCTGTTGGTTCCGGTGTGCCTGCTGGTCCAGCCCATCCCTGATGCGCCCTTGGACGAAGAGGGTGAGGAAGAAGAATGGGTCCCGGAGCGCACCAGCATTCCCTTTGGACCTTGGCTGGCGCTCGCGGGGCTGGAGCTCCTCTTGCTGGGGCCGTGGCTTTCCCGGGTGCTGCCTGCGGATATCGCCATGATGTTGGGCGGCCTGCCATGAGTGGGGCGGGGATGCGATGAAGTGGCGGATCGCCAGCGTTGCGTTCCTGCTGGGGGCTCTGTCGTCGGGGCTCACCTGGTTGTCCGTACAACCGGTACTCCTCCGGCTGTTGGACGCGCTCCGCCGCTGGGTCCCCGAAGGAAGCGCGGAAGAAGCGACGCTGGCTCGTGTGCAAGGCCTCCTACCCTGGGTGTTGGGGCTCGACCTGGTCGCGTTGACGGTCCTCACCTACGTGGTGCTGGACCTGATGGTGGGACGCCCGCTGCGCCGCACCGAGGCGGTGGTCGAGCAGTTCGGTCGGTTGGACTGGGAGGCGCATCTGGTTCCGACCCAGGGAGGAACGCTGGTGTCTCGTATCCAGCGCGCCTTGCAGCGGATGGCGGAGGCGCTCCGCGAAGAACAGGCGCTCACTCGCGCGCAAATGGCGTCTTTGCGCGCGTCGCATGCCCAACTGGCTCGCACGCAGACAGAGTTGGTTGCTTCGGAGCGCATGGCCACAGTCGGACGGCTGGCCGCGGGCGTCGCCCACGAAGTAGGCAACCCGCTGGCGGGAATCCTTGGCTACGTGGCACTGGCGCGTGTCAAGGCGGACACGCCGGAACTGAAGGACTTCCTGGAGCGTATCGACCACGAAGTGCAGCGCATCGACCGCATCATCCGGGGCTTGCTTGACCTGGGACGCCCCGGTGTCACGTCGCTAGGGCCGGTAGAGGTAGGCCCGGTGGTAGAGACGTGTGTGCGCCTGGTTCGTGCCTCCCCTGAGTTGTCGGGCGTGACGGTGACGCTCGACCTGGAGCCTGGAGCGCTTGCACGCACGGACGCAGGCCCGCTTTCGCAGATTGTCATCAACTTGCTGCTCAACGCCGCCCAGGCCATGGGGGGGCAGGGACGTGTGCGGGTTGCCACGCGGCAGGCGGCGGGTGAAGTTCGTTTGCTCGTGGAGGATGACGGGACGGGCATCCCCGAGGACGTCATGCCGCGCCTGTTCGAGCCCTTCTTCACGACCAAAGGACGTGAGGGGACGGGATTGGGACTGGCGGTGTCGCAGCGCCTGGCGCAGGTCATGGGCGGCAGGCTCGAGGCAGAGAACATCCCCAGTGGTGGAGCCCGTTTCACCGTGTGCTTGCCCGTACCCTGAGGAAAATGCTTGCGTCTTCGGGACAGGAGCTATCGGCCCTGTCGCGGGTAGGCGATGATGCGCGGAGACGGCCATGCCCCTGTTCCGCACCATTCTCGTTGCCGATGATGAGCCCTCCATCCGGCACATCCTCACGTTGGTGCTCACCGGCCACGGTTACGACGTGCGCGCGGTGGCCGATGGCGAGGACGCGCTGAAGGAACTCGCCGCGCGTGACTACGACGTGCTGTTGTGCGACGTGCGCATGCCGAAGAAGGATGGCCTCGTCGTCCTGCGTGAGGCCCTGGCTTCGCACCCCGCGCTGACGGCAGTAGTGATGAGCGCCTACGGCTCGCAGGAACAGGCGCTCCAAGCCGTCGCCGCGGGCGCGTTCGACTACGTCCAGAAGCCATTCAAACCGGACGAAATCGTCTTCGTCCTCCGAAAGGCGGAGGAGCGGGAGCGGCTGGTTCGCGAGAACCGGCGGCTGAAGCAGGCCAGCCTGCCTTCAACGCCCGGGGGGCACATCCTCGGAGAGAGCCCGGCGCTGCATGCGTTGCTGCGCCAGGTCGCGCGGCTCGCGCCGGTGGACACCACCGTGCTCATCAGTGGCGAGAGCGGCACCGGGAAGGAGCTCATCGCGCGGGAGCTTCATGTTCGCAGTCCCCGCGCGCCCATGTCTTTCGTCGCGGTCAACTGTGGTGCCATTCCCTCCGGCCTCATCGAGAGTGAGCTGTTTGGCCACGCGAAGGGCGCCTTCACGGACGCACGCACCGCCAAGAGAGGCCTCTTCGCGGAGGCCGATGGGGGCACCCTCTTCCTGGATGAGGTGGGGGAGCTTCCCTTGGCCGCCCAGGTGAAGCTGCTGCGTGTCCTCCAGGAGGGAGAAATCCGGCCGGTAGGGGAGAATCGCGTCGAGAAGGTCAACGTGCGCGTGGTGGCAGCCACCTTGCGCGACCTGTCTCGCCTGGTCGCGAAGGGGGATTTTCGTGAGGACCTGTACTACCGCCTCAACGTGGTGAACCTCCGCGTCCCTCCCCTGCGGGAGCGCCGTGAGGACGTGCCACTGCTGGCGCGAGCCTTCATCGCTCGGTTCAACCGCGAGCTGAACCGAGAGCCTCCCGTCGCCGGGCTCACCGCAGAGGCCGAGGCGCTCCTGAAGTCCTACGCATGGCCTGGAAACGTCCGTGAGTTGGAAAACGCCATGGAGCGTGCCGTGTTGTTGGCGGACGAGCCGCACATCCTTCCTGCGAACCTGCCCGAAAGGCTGTGGGCCGCGTCCCCACCTGGCCCTCATGGCGAGAAGCCACATGGAGATCCGGTGCTACAGGGTGGTGGTGACCTGTCGCTCAAGCGAGCCATCCGGGAGCTGGAAGAGTCCTACATCCGAGCCGCCTTGCGAAAGACGAAGGGCAACCGCACCCGGGCTGCGGAGTTGCTGGACATCAGTCACCGGGCGCTCCTCTACAAAATCAAGGAGTACGGCATCGATCCGGACGCCGAGGCGGAGCGCGGGTGACGTGCGGGGCCGGTCCAGGAACCGGACTGCCGGCTGGCATTTGACGGAACGCGCCGGAGGCCGGAAAATCGGGCCTCCGCGACGGTGTTGAGGGGCCCGGCGCAGTTGGGGTGGTGCGAGGCTCCCGTCCGTCCGGAGGGCAGGCGGGCTCCAGGCACTTTTTAGGAGGGGTTGACGGCCAGTGCTACGCTGGCTGCCTCTCGACGGAGTCACGCATGGCGAAGGGCAAACTGGTACTCGGCCTGGATATCGGATCGACGTCCATCAAGATGATTCTCCTCAAGGAGCAGCGCAAGCGCGGCGAGGTCATCTATGCGCTGCAGAGCTTCGGGATGAAGCCGCTGCCTCCGGAGGCCATCGTCGACGGCGCGCTGATGAACTCCACGGCCATTGTCCAGGCCGTGCAGGACCTGATGTCCGAGCTGAAGGTGAAGGGCAAGGACGTGGCCATCGGCGTGTCCGGCCACTCGGTCATCATCAAGAAGATTCAGATGCCTCGCATGTCCCAGGATGAGCTCGAGGAGAGCATCCAGTGGGAGGCGGAGCAGTACATCCCGTTCGATGTGAAGGACGTCAACATCGACACGCAGATCCTCGACGGCGGCGGCAACGACGCCACGGGACAGATGGACGTGCTGCTGGTCGCGGCCAAGAAGGACATGATCAACGACTACACCACGGTGGTCTCCGAGGCGGGCCTGGCCCCGGTGGTGGTGGACGTGGATGCCTTCGCCGTCCAGAACATGTTCTCCGTCAACTATGACGTGCCGGAGCGCGAGACGGTGGTGCTCATCAACGCGGGCGCCTCGGTGGTGAACATCAACATCATCTCCAACGGCGCGACGGTGTTCACGCGCGACGTCACCATCGGCGGCAACCAGTTCACCGAGGAGATCCAGAAGCAGCTGAACGTCTCCTACGAGGAGGCCGAGGCGCTGAAGATCGGTGGCAACGGCGCTGACGCGGACGCGGTGGTACCGCAGGACGTGGAGCGGGTGCTCTCCAGCGTCGCCGAACAGGTCGCGGGCGAAATCCAGCGCTCGCTGGACTTCTACGCGGGTACCGCGGCCGACTCGAACTTCAGCAAGGTCTACCTGTCGGGCGGCACGGCGAAGATTCCCGCGCTGTTCAAGACCATCGAAGCGCGCACGGGTGTACCGGTGGAGATCCTCAACCCCTTCCGCAAGATCGAAGTGGATAACCGGAAGTTCGACCCCGCGTTCGTCATGGACGTGGCGCCCATGGCGGCGGTGGCCGTGGGACTGGCGCTGCGGCGCCCGGGCGACAAGCTGGCCTGACCGGACCACCCTCTGGAGACGACGCACATGATGATTCGCATCAACCTGCTGCCCGTCCGGGCGGTGAAGAAGCGTGAGATGGGCCGGCAGGTGCTGGTCCTCTTCGCGGTGGTCCTGATTGGCGCTGGCGTTGCCAACTACCTCTGGTACGACGACCGACAGAGCGAGCTTGAGGCGCACCAAGCGGGCGTCGCTTCAACCAAGGCGAGGATTGCCGAGCTGGAGAAGATCATCGGCGAGGTCAAGAACATCAACACCCGGAAGGCCGAAGTGGAGAAGAAGCTGGCCGTCTTGGATGCGCTGCGCAAGGGCCGTAGCGGGCCTGTTCGCATGATGGACGCACTCGCGTCTGCGACACCCAAGAAGGTGTGGGTGAAGACGTTCTCGGAGAACAACAACGCGGTCTCCATTGATGGCTCGGCCGTCAGTCATGACGAAGTCGCCGAGTTCATGCGCGGGCTCAACGGTGTGGTGTGGACACCCAAGGGCATGGGGCGCCTGGTGGACCGTCGCCGGGACAGCAAGACAGCACGAGTCGAGATGCTCACCTCGGATGCCACGATCGAAGAGTTCCCGGAGGCGCAGGTGTCCCCGTTCTTCAAGAACATCGATCTGCAGACTGCCAAGCAGGTTGGCGGTGCGCAGGTCGGGGTCCCGATCCTGGTCGAGTTCAAGATCACGATGACTTCCAACTACGCCATCTGACAAGGCTGCCCGTCATGGACAAGTACCTGGATCAATTCGTCAAGGCGCCGCCAGCCATCAAATTCGGGGGCCTGGCGTTCGTCGTCGGTGCCCTCACGGCCGCCAACTTCTTCATGGTCATCCAGCCCACGGAGGAAGAAATCGGTTGGGCGGTGGCCGAGCGCCGCAAGCTGGACCTGGAACTGGCGGACAAGAGTGAGATTGCTCAGAACCTGAATGAGCGTCGGCGCGAGATGGACGTGCTGGAGCAGAAGCTCTCGGAGGCGCTCACGGAACTTCCGGAGCAGCGTGACATCGAGGAGCTGCTCGCGCAGATCAACGACATCGGGAAGAAGAGCGGTCTGGAACTCTCCAGCGTGACCCCTGGCAAGGAGTCTGTCGGGGGAGGGGAGTTCTTCGCACGCATCCCCATCAAGATGACGGTGAGCGGCAACTACCACGAGATTGCGCTCTTCCTTCAGGAGATGGCCAACATGCGCCGCATCGTCAACGTCAACAACATCAAGTTCGACTCGGCCAAACTCAAGAACGAGAAGGTCGTCTTGCAGAGCGAGTTCCAGGCCACGACGTTCCGGTTCGTCGAACAGAAGGCCGCTGCGTCGACCGCGGGCAACTCGAACTCGAAGAAATAGAAACTTGATCCGCTCAAGAAGTAGGGCGACAAGGGGAGTGAGGATGAAGACGTTCAAGGCCACCATGACCACCGCGATGCTCGCACTGGTGCTTGCTGCGTGCGAGGAGCCGCCGGCTCCTGCGCCCCCGCCTGCAAAGCCCAAGGCTGCGGCGGCAGTCCCTGTGAAGGCGGCCCCCACCGAGACTGGTGCGCAGGCGGCGCCCTCCTACAGCTATGTGTACAACCCGGTGGGGAAGCGCGACCCTTTCCGGAGTCCGATCGACGAGCTGGGGCCGGTGAACGCCAACCCCGTGGCAGCCTGCAACGAGCCCCTCTGCTCGTTCGACTTGGATCAGCTGAAGCTCGTTGCCGTGGTGACAGGGGATGCAAGCCCCGTCGCGATGGTCGAAGACCCGGCCGGACGTGGGCACATCGTGCGTCGCAACACTCGCATGGGACGTCAGGGCGGCAAGGTCACTCAGATTCTTCGTGACTCGGTGACGGTGACAGAGGTGTTCTCCGGCAACGGAGAGATCATCAAGAATCCGGTGACACTGCAGTTGAAGCCTGATGCGAAGCAGGACCCCGCCTACAACATGATGACGGGCAGGAACTACGGAGAGTAGCGCCCTCCAAGGCGCTCCCGCGGGCGGTGGCCCGCTTCCAACTTGTTGAGGGGACGCATGCTCGAGGAGAGCGCTGTGACGAGGGGCAAGTGGATGTTGGCGGCCGCATGGGCGGTCGTTCTTGTGGGCGCCAGGGTGCATGGTGCCGAGCTGAATACGCTGCGGGGACTTGATGTGTCCCGCACGGGCTCGGGTGCCCAGGTGGTGGTGACCGGCACCCGGCCACCGACCTTTACCGTGTTCCGGCTGAGCGGGCCGGAGCGCCTGGTCGTGGACCTGTCGTCGGCGGATGCGACCGGCATCAAGGGACACCACGAGGGCTCTGGACCGGTTTCCGGTGTCGTGGCGTCCCAGTTCTCTGATCAGCGCGCGAGCGTTGGCCGGGTGCTGCTGGCGCTGGACAAGGCGTCTCAGTATGACGTGCGCGCGGACGGAAACCGGGTCGTCATCTCCGTGGATGGCACCTCGCAGTCCGTTGACGCGAAGCGCGCCGAGACGCCGGCCAGGACAGAACGCATGACCGCGTCGGTGGAGGCGAAGCCACACCCGGTCGCCGCCCAGGCTCCGGCCAAAGTGGTGAAGGCAGAATCAGCGGCAGTCCCCAAGGCCGCGCTCCCGGAAAACGTGGTGGCTGCCGAGGCTGATGAGCGGGAGGTGTCGAATCCGGCCCAGCACATCACTGCCATGTCGTTCGCGGACGATACCCTCAGCATTCGTGCGGATGGTGACATCGCCCGCTACGAGGTGCTGGAGCTTGCCGACCCGCCTCGGCTCGCGGTCGACCTGTTTGGCGTCGGCCTCGCGACGCGTGCTCCTCGCGTGAAGTCGGGGGCGCTGCGCGATGTTCGTGTGGGCGCGCATGCAGACAAGGTTCGCCTGGTGCTGGACGTGCGCGGGACGATGCCTGCCTACCGAGTGGACCGCGCGAACCGTGGCCTCGAGGTGGTGCTTGGACGCGCGGTTGCGCGGAAGGCTGCGCCGGCCGTTGAGACCCAGGCAGTCGTAGCCTCCGTGGCAGAGGTCGAGCCGCTGCGTCAGACGCCTGTGAAGTCCGACGCCTCCCCCGTGGTCGAAGTGAAGGATGTGCGCTTCGAGGAGAGCAGCTCGGGGGGCCGCATTGTGATGAAGCTGTCGGGCACCTCCGGGTGGAAGGTGGACCGGCCGGATCCTCGCAGCGCGGTGCTGACGCTGGACAACGCGCGCCTTCCGAAGAAGTTCGAGCGCAGCCTCGACACCAGCGCGTTGGATACGCCGGTGAAGATGATCAGCGCCTTCAGTGTCCCGGGAGCGGGCGGCAAGGTGCGTCTTGTGGTGGCCGCCGATGGTGCCATTGAAGAAAAGGTATCCCAGAGCGCGGGAACGCTGTCGTGGCGTCTGGATGTGAAGGGCGTGAAGACGGAGGAGGTGGCCGTGGCTCAGCGCACCGCTGGCTTCACCACCGAGGCGCCTGCCTACGCCGCAGAGGGCGCGCCCCAGCAGGCCCGCTACCGTGGGAAGCGCGTATCCTTCGAGTTCAAGGACATCGACATCCAGAATCTCCTCCGCGTCATTGCGGAGATCTCCAAGAAGAACATCGTGGTGGCGGATGATGTCAGTGGCAAGGTGACCATCCGCCTGCGCAATGTCCCCTGGGATCAGGCGCTGGATCTCGTCCTCCGTACCAAGGCGCTGGGCAAGGAGGAGTTCGGCAACATCATCCGAATCGCTCCGCTGAAGACGCTCGAGGAGGAGGCCCGACTGCGTCAAGAGCGCAAGAAGTCGCTCCAGCAGCAGGAGGACCTGATGGTCAACCTCCTCCCGGTCAACTACGCCGTGGCTGCCGATATGGCGGCGAGGGTGAAGGACGTGCTGAGTGAGCGAGGTTCGGTGACGGTGGATCAGCGCACCAACGTCCTCATCGTCAAGGACGTGCGTTCCAATACGGAGCGCGCCCGCTCGTTGGTGCGCAGCCTGGATACGCAGACGCCGCAGGTGCTCATCGAGAGCCGCATCGTGGAAGCCAACACCTCCTTTAGCCGGTCGCTGGGCGTTCAGTGGGGTGGTCAGGCTCGCGCGGGGCAGGCGACTGGAAACTCAACGGGCCTCATCTTCCCGAACAACCTGGCCGTGACGGGTGGCGTTACGGGGACCGGCGCAGGGCTTCCTGATAATCCGAACTTTGCGGTCAATCTGCCCACGGGTACTGGACAGGGTGTGGGCGGAGCCATGGGATTCACGTTCGGTTCGGCGGGCGGGGCGCTTCAGCTCAACCTGCGCCTGTCTGCGGCAGAGAACGAGGGCTCGGTGAAGACCATCTCCGCGCCGAAGGTGACGACGCTGGACAACAACACAGCCCGCATCAGCCAGGGTGTGTCCATTCCCTTCAGCCAGACGTCGGCGCAGGGTGTGAACACCACCTTCGTGGAAGCGCGTCTGTCGTTGGAGGTGACGCCGCACATCACCCAGGATGGCAGCGTTCTGATGTCCATCAATGCGTCCAACAACCAGCCTGACCCGTCCAGCACGGGTGCCAACGGTCAGCCTTCCATCCAGCGCAAGGAAGCCAACACCCAGGTGCTGGTGAAGGATGGAGACACGACGGTCATCGGTGGCATCTACGTTCGCCGAGGCGCAACGCAGGTCAATTCGGTGCCGTTCCTGTCGCGGATTCCGGTGCTGGGCCTGCTCTTCAAGAACAACTCGGAGACCGACACCCGGCAGGAACTGCTCATCTTCATCACGCCCCGCATTCTCAACCGGCAGACCATTGCGCAGACTCTGTAAGGGTTTCCCTTGCGTCCTCTTGCAGGAGAGCGTTCGCTCATGAAGAACTTCTATCTCGCGGTGCCGTTGGCACTGGCCATGACTGGATGCGTTGACAGTGCTCCAGACATCCAGCTTTTCAACGCGTTCATTCCGGATGCTTCCTGTGCGGTCAACCAGTCCGGGCTCGCCAGTTCGGGCGGGTCACTGGACCTCTCGACGTCGGGCCGTTACCTCGCTGCATTCCAGGTCCGGAACAGCCTCTCGACTCAGGAGGTCGTCGTTGGTGAAGCCCCCGTAACAGGTGGTGGCGACGAGTCTTCCATCTACGTCAACAACGTCGAGTTGAACTACGAAACGCAAGGTACGGGGCCGACGCTCAGGAGTGACGTCTACCCCTACTATTTCAACCTGCCAGCGAACGCGACGCAGAGCAGCAGTGCGGTCCTGGATCTGCTGGGGGCCAATGCGAGCGCTGACCTCGCCGCCTATTTCGGCGGTGGCGGCACTGCGCCCGTAAGCGTCGTCGTTCGGCTGAAGCTGATCGGTAAGACCGTCAACGGCAAGTCGACCGAGTCGAACGAGGCCACGTACCCCGTCACGTTCTACCATTCGGGCTTCACTTGCCAGGCAGGAACGCAGCTCGTGCCCACCGGGCCCTGCGGGCTTCCGGGTGGGCAGGATGGCTTCCCTCCCGAGTGCACCGAGCCCGAGGAAACGTAGTCCCAATGTCCGCCGGGGCCCTTGACCGGGCCCCGGCCGTCTTTCTAAGAGCCTCTACCCATGTCCTTCCGCACGCACCTCGAGTCGGTGGTCAACCAGGTCGAAGGAGCCCTCGCGTGCAGCGTGATGGGCTTTGACGGCATCTCCGTCGACACCTTCCAGAAGGATGAGAGCGCCGAGCTGGACCTCAACGGCGCCTGGGTGGAGTACGCCAACCTCCTCACCCAGTTGCGCAACGCCGCGGAGACCCTCAAGACGGGCACCGTGAGCGAGGTCAGCGTCAACAGTGAGAAGGTGCTGACCGTGATGCGGCTGGTGTCACCGGACTACTTCCTGGTGCTCGCCCTTCACGCGGATGGTAACTTCGGCAAGGGCCGCTACGTGCTGCGCGTCACTGCACCCAAGGTGCGCGCCGAGCTCTAGTCGGATGCCCGGCCGGCAGTCATCCAGGCGACGCTTCCGCCGCTGCTTTCCCCTTCCATGGAAGGGGCGCATGGGCTAGACACCCCGGACTTTTCAAGCTTTCGCTGCTGCGAGTCTGTAAGGAGTCGGTCCCCATGGCCGGTGTCATCGATACGTCCGAGTTCCGCAAGGGTCTGAAGATTGAAATCGACGGTGAGCCGTTTGAAATCGCCGATTTCCAGCACGTCAAGCCCGGCAAGGGCTCCGCGTTCGTGCGCACCACGATTCGCAGCCTCCTGACGGGCCGCGTGCTCCAGCCCACGCTGAAGTCCGGTGAGAAGGTGGGCAAGCCCGACATCGAGGAGAAGGACATGCAGTACCTCTATGTCCAGGGCGAGGAGTTCTACTTCATGGACACCCGCAACTACGAGCAGACCTTCCTCGGTGAGAAGGTGCTCGGAGAGGCGAAGAACTTCCTGAAGGAGAACATCAACGTCAGCGTCCTCTTCTACAATGGCAAGGCCATTGGTGTGACGCTGCCGAACTCCGTGGACCTCAAGGTCACCCAGTGCGATCCGGGTATCCGCGGTGACACCGTCTCCGGCGCACTGAAGCCCGCCGTCCTGGAGACCGGCTACTCCGTCTACGTCCCGCTTTTCATCGAAGAGGGTGACGTGCTGAAGATTGATACGCGCGACGGTAAGTACCTGACGCGCGTGGCCACCAGGGGCTAGTACGCAGCTCGGCAGCGACGCCGGAGGGAAGGGGACGCGAGATATGGCAACGAAGCGCAAGTCGACCCGGGCCCAGGCGCCCGCTCGGACGGAGGCCGCCTCGAGCGGTCCCGCTGACACGGGTGGCACGTCCCTGGACGTGGATGCCCTGCAGCAGATCGTGGAGATTCTCGAGTCCTCGGACGTCACGAGGCTGGTCTGGAAGCGCGGCGAGGAGAAGCTCTTCATCCGCCGCGGCCAGGGCCCCGAGACGACCATCGTCCACCACGCCGCGCCGGCTCCCGTCGCCGCGAGTGTCGGGGTGGAGTACACCGCCCCTGCCGCTCCTCGCGTCGCCGCGCCGCCGCCGGCCGCTACTCCCGCCGCGCCGGCTCCGGCCGCCGAGAAGCCGGTGGAGAAGCCTGGCCACCAGGTGACGAGCCCCTTCGTGGGGACGTTCTACCGGACCCCCGCGCCGGACCAGCCTCCCTTCGTGGAGGTGGGCTCCATCGTGAAGAAGGGCCAGGTGCTCTGCATCATCGAAGCGATGAAGCTGATGAACGAGATTGAGTCCGAGGTCTCCGGCCGGGTGGCGGAAATCCTCGTGGAGAACGGCCGGCCGGTGGAGTTCGGTCAGGCGCTGTTCCGCATCGAAGTGGCCTGAAGATGAGGCTGGCGCGCCGCCCGTATCCCACGGGCGAGCCGCTCCTCATGACGGCCCTGACGGAGACACCCACGTGTTCAAGAAGGTGCTGATCGCCAACCGCGGGGAGATTGCCCTGCGGGTCATCCGCGCCTGCCGGGAGTTGGGCATCGCCACGGTCGCGGTGCACTCCACGGCGGACGCCAACGCGCTCCATGTCCGCTTCGCAGACGAGGCGGTGTGCATCGGCCCGCCGGCGTCCAAGGAGAGCTACCTCAACGTCCCGCAGCTGCTGTCCGCCGCCGAAATCACCCGCGCGGACGCCATCCACCCGGGCTACGGCTTCCTGTCGGAGAACGCCGAGTTCGCGGAGGTCTGCGAGAACTGCAAGATTCGCTTCATTGGCCCCCGGCCGGAGATGCTCCGGCTGATGGGCAACAAGGTGCGCGCCCGCCAGGCCGCGCGCGAGGCGGGACTGCCGCTGCTTCCGGGCAGCCCCGGCACCGTGAAGGACCCGCGTGAGGCGGAGGCCTTCGCCCGCGAGATTGGCTTCCCCGTCATCCTCAAGGCGGCCGCTGGTGGCGGCGGCAAGGGGATGAAGATCGTCCGCGAGCCGGGCGCGCTGGCGCAGGCCTTCTCCACCGCCCAGGCGGAGGCCGTGGCGTCGTTCTCCAATGGCGACCTCTACATCGAGCGCTATGTGGAGAAGCCGCGCCACATCGAAATCCAGATCGTCGCGGACGAGCACGGCAACATCGTCCACCTCAACGAGCGTGAGTGCTCGGTGCAGCGCCGACACCAGAAGCTCATTGAAGAGAGTCCGTCGCCGGCGCTGACGCCGGAGCTGCGCAAGCGCATGGGCGAGGTGTCCGTGAACGCCATGCGCAGGCTCGCGTACAACAACGTGGGCACCATCGAGTACCTGCTCGACGAGCGCGGCGAGTTCTACTTCATGGAGATGAACACGCGCATCCAGGTGGAGCACCCGGTGACGGAGCTCGTCACGGGCGTGGACCTGGTGAGCGAGCAGATCCGCCTGGCCTATGGGGAGCCCCTGCGCTTCACGCAGGAGGACGTCCAGATTCGTGGCCACGCCATCGAGTGCCGGGTGAACGCCGAGGACCCGATTACCTTCGCCCCCTGGCCCGGGAAGATTACCGGCTACAGCGTGCCGGGCGGCTACGGGGTGCGCGTGGACTCGGGCGCCTACGAGAACTACACGGTGCTGCCGTACTACGACAGCCTCCTGTCGAAGCTCATCGTCCACGCGGAGGACCGGGCTACGGCCATCCGCCGCATGCAGCGCGCCCTGGGCGAATACGTCGTGGAAGGCATCCGCACCAACATCCCGTTCCACCGGGCCGCGCTCGCGGAAGAGTCCTTCCAGGAGGGCAATTACGACACCCGTTTCGTGGAGCGCTTGCTCGCGAGCGAGACGGGCTCCCGGCGGCTGAAGAAGGCCGTCGAGGAGACGCCGTAGCACCCATCCACGTGGTGCGGATTCCCGCTTGTCGGGCCGCTACGCGAGCAGGTGATCCGGCCCGGGGGGAGCCGGGCCGTTTCTTGACCCGCGTCGGAGCTTTCCGTTAGCCTCCGACACTCCCCCTTGCTGAGGATGGAAACCCGCGAAGTTCAAGGGGTTTCGGCCTGCTGGAAGCCCACCGCTCGATGGACAAGAACAAGATCATCGAAGCCGCCGCGAAGCTCGTCGCGAAGGGCGCCTACGACAAGGCCATCAAGGAGTACCAGAAGGTCCTGGAGGTCGACCCGAAGGACATCCGGGTCCTCCAGAAGATGGGGGAGCTGTACCAGAAGAAGAACGACAACCCGCAGGCCGCCCATTTCTTCACCAAGGTCGCGGAGAGCTACTCGTCGGACGGCTTCTTCCTCAAGGCCGTCGCGCTCTACAAGCAAGTCCTCAAGCTCAATCCGAACCTGCTGGAGGTGAACCTCAAGCTGGCGGAGCTTCACCAGCAGCTCGGGCTGATGTCCGAGGCGATGGCGTACTTCCAGATTGTCGCCAACCACTACGACAAGGCGGGCGACACGAAGTCGTCGCTCGATACCTTGAAGAAGATGGTGGATCTCGACCCGGAGAACGTGGCGTCGAAGATCAAGCTGGCGGAGCTGTACGCGCGCGAGAACATGACGCGCGAGGCGGCCCAGGAGTTCAAGCGCGCCGCCGAGTACCTCAAGCGCAACAGTCGCGCGGATGACTGGCTCCGCGTGGCCGAGCGGCTGTCCGCGCTGGAGCCGGACAACCTTCCGCTGTCGAAGGAGCTGGCCACGTCGTACCTGCAGCGCGGCGACCAGAAGCGCGCGCTGGCGAAGCTGCAGGTGTGTTTCAAGGCCGACGGCCGCGACGTGGAGACGCTCACGCTGCTGGCGCAGGCGTTCCAGGGCCTGGGCCAGACGTCGAAGACCATCTCCGTCTACAAGGAGCTGGCCAAGATTCATCAGGAGCGCGGCCGCGTCACCGAGGCCGAGGCTGTCTGGACGCAGATTGAAGTGCTGGACCCCGAGGACCCGGACCTGGTCGCGCGCCGCGCGCCCGAGCCCGCTCCGGCGGCGCCCCAGCCCGCGGCGGCACCTCAGCCCGCCCCGCGCCCCGCGCCCCAGCCCACGGCGGCAGCGCCGGCGCCGGCGCCCGTGGCACCTCCCGCTCCGGCGGGGATGGGGCGCGAGCAGCTCTCCAAGCTGCTCACGGAGACGGACGTCTACGTCAAGTACGGACTCCACGACAAAGCGCTGGAGCACCTGCGCAAGGTCTTCTCCGTCGAGCCGGAGAACCTCGACGCCCACGAGAAGGCGTATCAAATCTACGTCGCGTCCGGGAACATGGCCCAGGCATCGGAGCAGCTGCTGAATGTGCTCCGCCTGTGTACGCGCACGGCCGACGTGCAGCGCGCGCAGCCGTACCTGGCCACCATCCTCCAGGAGAATCCCGCCCATCCCGAGGTGCCCGCGTTTCTGTCCGTGCTGCGCACGACGGGGCCCGTGGTCGCCGCGCCGACGGTGTCCGTGGTGGAGTCGGTGGGCGAGGACGCCATCCTGGTGGACTCCAGCGACGACGAGATTCTCGTCGCGCCGCCGCCGGAAGACGCGCTCCTGCACCCGCCCGGTGACGAGCTGGCGCTGACGACGCTGCCCTCGAGCGATTCGGACGAGGTCATCGAGGAGGACAGCGACTCCGCCGTCATCAGCGAAGAGGCGCTGGTGGGCGAGGCCATCACTTCGGGTGAGTTCGAGGTGTACGGCACGCCAGATCCGGAGGACCTGGCGGCGGCGTCGGTGGACGAGACGCTGGTGACGGACGACGACCAGTTGGTGCTGTCCGACGAGCCGGGCCTCAGCGTCACCGATGACGAGCCGCTCGTCGCCTCCAGCGATGATGACCTGGCTGCCGTGGCGGCGTACTCGCTCGACGACGAGTCGCTGGTGGACGACGGCGCCGCCACGTCCATGGAAGCGCTGTCGCTCGGGGACGACGACGAGCCGCAGCCCACGCAGATGCACGCGCCCACGCAGGCGCTGCTCGACGAGGCCTCGCCGGACACGCTCCAGGTTCCCACGCTGGACTCGCTGGACGTGCCTGCGCTGGACGACGAGGCGCCTCCACCGCTGGACTTGGAGAATGTGCCCACGCGCGTGGGCGCCGCGCCGTTGACGGCTGCCGACCTGGACGAGGACCCGTTCGGGGCCCCCGCGCTGGGCGACCCGATGGAGTTCGAGGAGCCCACGGCCTCGCACGCCATCGTGACGGTGGACGACGAGTCCTTCGTGGACGACGCGCCGGACCTGTCCGCGGACGAGCTGTCCGAGCCGGTCGCCTACGAGGAGCCCGCGGTCGAGGTCGAGCCCGATCCGGAACCCGAGCCCGAGCCGGCAGTCGAGGCCGCCGCCGATGAAGAGGAGCCCGCGGCGGAGGAGTGCGACGAGGCGTCGTTCTTCCTCGACCAGGGGCTGCTGGAAGAGGCGCGCGAGATTCTCGAGACGGTGATGATTGCCTTCCCGGGCCACGCGCGCGCAGCCGAGCTGATGGAGCGGCTGGAGGCGGCGGAGGCGGGAGGCGGCGCGGAGCAGGAGGACGCGGCCGCGGAGCCGGCGCAGATTCCGAGCGTGCAGCCCGTCACGGACGGCTACGAGGACGCCGAGGAGACCACGGGCGAGCGCGACGCGTTCGACCTCGCGGCGGAGCTGGCCGGGGAGATCGACAACTTCGGCGATGACGCCGGGGCCTCGGCGCTGCCTGCGGAAGAGGACTTCCAGTACTCGGTGGAGGAGGTCTTCTCCGAGTTCAAGAAGAGCCTGGCCAAGGTGGTGAAGCCCGAGGACGTGGACACGCATTACGACCTGGGCATCGCGTACAAGGAAATGGGCCTGCTCGACGACGCGCTCCACGAGTTCGACGTGGCCCGCCAGGGCAGCGCGGGCGGCAAGCGCGAGCTGGACTGCATCACCATGATGGGCATGCTCCAACTGCTGCGCGGCGACGCCTCCGCGGCCGTGGAGGCCTTCCGCGAGGGGCTGGGCAACCCCCACGCCACGGGCGAGGCGGCCAAGGCGCTCGGCTTCGAGCTGGCGGCGGCCTACGAGGCCCAGGGGGAGGCGGGCAAGGCGCTCTTCCACTACCAGCGCGTGGCCGCGATGGACGGGAAGTACCGCGATGTCGCCGGGCACGTGTCCCGGCTTGCGGCTTCCGTGGCGCCGGTGGAGGATCCGCTTCCGACGCCTTCTGGCAATGGGGCCCAGGCCACCAGCAGTCCGCCCGCACCCGCGGGGGCCGCGGCGCCCACCACTCCGATACCAGCGGCTGGCGCGTCCAAGGCGCGCAAGGTCGGCTACCTGTAGTTGCACCCCGCGAGGTCCGGCGAGCCCATGACTACGTACCTGGACTTCTTCGAGCTGACCCAGGAGCCCTTCTCCAACGCTCCCGTCAGCCGCTTCTATTACAACTCGGCGCAGCACTCGCAGGCGCTCACCCGGCTGATGCACGCGGTGAGCTACATGAAGGGCCTGTCCATCCTCGTCGGTGACATCGGCGCGGGGAAGACGACGCTGGCCCGCCGCATGCTCGACTCGCTTCCGGAGTCCGAGTACGAGGCCGCGCTGCTCGTCATCATCCACTCCGGCATCACCGCCAACTGGTTGCTGCGCCGCATCGCGCTGCAGTTGGGCGTGGAGAATCCGGCGCAGGAGAAGCTGGCGCTGCTGTCGCAGCTGTACCAGCGGCTGCTCCAAATCTACGAGTCCGGCAAGAAGGCCGTCGTCCTCATCGACGAGGCGCAGATGCTGGAGACTCGCGAGCTGATGGAGGAGTTCCGGGGGTTGCTCAACCTGGAAGTGCCGGAGCGCAAGCTCATCTCTTTCGTCTTCTTCGGCCTGCCGGAAATCGAAAAGAACCTGAAGCTGGACCCGCCGCTCGCGCAGCGCGTGGCTATGCGCTACCGGCTGGAGCCCTTCACCGCCGAGTCGACCGAGGCCTACGTCAAGCACCGCCTCCGGCTCGCGGGCTGCCCGCGCATGCCCTTCAGCCCGGAGGCGCTGCTGGCCGTACACCAGCACTCGTCCGGCTCGCCCCGCGTCATCAACACGCTGTGTGACAACGCGCTCTTCGAGGCCTTCCTCGCGCGCGAGCAGACGGTGTCCGCGGAGCTGGTGCATCGCATCGGGAAGAACCTGGGCCTGCTTGGGGTGAACACGCCCGCCGGGCAAGCGGCCGAGCGGCCGAGCGCTTCGGCGTCGACGCTCCCCAGGACGACGAGCAGCAAGGTGGACCTCGCGGAGATCGACCGCTACCTCGAAGGGCTGGGTAAGCTGTAGCGGCTTTGTCTTCTCAGAGCCGCCACGGTGCGCGCAGGGCGCTGCTGTTGGTGCTCCTCGTCTTGTCGGGGAGCGTGCTCCTGTTGCGCATGCCGGAGACCTGGGAGGTGGCGTGCACGCTGGGCCGCCGACACCTGCCAGACGTGCTGGGCCTGGACGTGGGGCTCGGCCGCTGCGAGTTGGACCCGCTGGGCTCCCGCGTGGTGGTGCACGGCTTCTCGTTGTTCCTCCCCGGCACGGATTCGCCGCTGGTGGCCGTGGACAGGGCGGAGGTGCAGCTCGGCTTTCTCCAGCCGCTTCAGGGCCGGCTGACGCTGGCCCAGGTGAAGGCATCCCGGCCGCGCGTGGCGCTGGACTTGTCGCAGCCCTCGTCGCCGTCGGAGCCCAAGTCCAACTTCTGCTTCCTGGAGCCGCTCGAGCACCTGCGCGTGGCGAAGCTCGACATCTCCGGCGCGGAGCTGCGCCTGGCGCTGCCTGAGGGCCGGCGCGTGGAGGTGGACGAACTGGACGTTCGCTGGGACGAGCAGTGGGGCGTCATCGAGCTGGACGTGGAGGCCCGGCGCGGCCGGGTGCGCCTGGGCCCGGACGGACGTGAGCTGGCGTTGGGGCAGCTGGTCATCGCGGGCGCGTTGGACCCGGACGAGGCCCTGCTGGAGTTGGAGCGCGCCGAGGTGTCGCTGGACGACATCACCACCACGGTGTCCGGCCGCGTGGATTCGCTGTGCGCGCCGCGGCTGGCCCTGGACGCGCAGGTGTTCCTTCCGCTGCGCGCGCTCTACCAGGCGCGGCTGATTCCCAGCCCCGCGACGGGGCACCTCTGGTCGCGTGTGTCCATCGCGGGGAAGGTGGCGTCTCCCGCGGTGTCGCTGGAGCTGTCGGGCAACAGCCTGGGCTACGGGGACTTCGGCCCGACGAACCTGCACGCGCGCCTGTCGTACTCGGGTGAAGACGTCCGGCTGGAGGAGCTCACCCTGCCCGTGGGCGCGGGCAAGGTGCGCGCGACGGGGCGGCTGGGGCTCACGCCGAACTTCCCGCTGGAGGTGTCGTTGACGACGGAGGACGCGTCGTTGGGCCGCATCCTGGACCGGGCGGGGGTGAAGGGCTCCTGGGTGGACTTCCCGGCCTCGCTGGACGCGCGGCTGTCCGGCAACCTGCTGCCGCGCTTCTCCCTGTCGGGGCCGTTGGACCTGCGGACCGGGAAGTTCGTGCTGGCCACGCATGCGTTCGACACGCAGCCGAAGGACGGGCTCACGATTCTGGAGTTCGACAAGGCCCGCGCGCAGGCGCAGGTGAAGCTCCAGGCGGACCGCGTGGCCTTCAGCCACGTCAACGCGGAGGTGGGCCACTCACGCGTGACGGGCGACGTCGTGCTCCTGCTGGCGGGCGGGTTGGGCCTGGACATCCATGGGCAGGGTGACGTGGACCTGGCGGACTTTGGCCACATCGCGGGCCTGCCCTGGGCCGGACGGGGCCACGCCACCTACGCGATTACCGGACCCGCGTCGGACGTGAAGGTGGAGGCGGGGCTGTCCTTCCGCGACTTCGAGTTCTGGAACCTGTCGCTGGGGGTGATGCAGGGGAAGCTGGCCTACAAGGACAGCCTGCTCACGTTCCCCGCCTTCTCCGGTCAGAAGGGGCGCACGCAGTACTACGGCAAGGCGGGCGTGTCCTTCGGGCGGCTGCTCAACCTGCGCCTGGAGGTGAACGTCCCGCAGGGGCGCAACGAGGACCTGGTGGACGTGGTGGCGGGCCTGAGTCCGTCGCTCGCGGTGATGCAGGGCACGTTGGGTGGAACGGCCACCGGCCGCGTGGAGGTGGACAGCCCCGTGGAGAAGCTGGAGGGGCTGGTGGCGTTCGACGTCAAGGACACCACCTACCTGGGCCGGCGCATGGGTGACGGCGCGGCGCGGCTGCGCTTCGTGGATGGCAAGGCGATGGTGCTGGAGCGCACCACCCTCACGGGGCCGCTGGGCCGCACCTGGGCAGAGGGCACCTTCACGTTCGAGGGCGGGCTGGACTACCGCTTCGGCGGAGACGGTCTGTCGCTGGCCGAGGCGGTGGACCCGGAGCTCGCCGAGCGCATGGGCATCGAGGGCACCATGGTGATGGACGGCGTCGTGTCGGGCACCGCGGACGTGCCGGTGGTGGACGTCACGCTGCGCGCGCCGCGCGTCACCTTCGCCGAGCGGAACCTGGGCGCCATGGACCTCACCGGGCGCATGGTGGGGAAGAACTTCGAGGTGTGGGGCCACCCCTTCGGGGACGCCACCGGCCGCATCCGCATGAAGGTGCAGGAGAACTGGCCCTATGAAGCCCAGGGCTCGTTCTCGTTGCCGGAGATTCGCCCGCTGCTGCCGGACGCGCCGCTGTGGGCGGGCGTCAGCGGGTCCCTGTCGGGCACGGTGAGCGCCAAGGGCCTGCTCTTGGAGCCCGCGGGCTCGCAGGTGAACGCCACCGTGGAGCGGCTGGTCCTCTCCCGCGACGACCTGCGCGGGGAGAACGCGGGCCCCATCGTGCTGGCGTACGCGGCCGGGCGGACGGATGTGCAGCCCTTCCGCTTCACGGGGCAGCACGTGGACCTGTCGCTGGGCGGGTGGATGAGCCCGCGCGGCCTGAACGTGACGCTGCGGGGCGGGTTGGATTTGCGCCTGCTGGAGTCGTTGATGCCCGCCATGGTGGAGCGCTCCTCCGGGCGCATCACCGTGGACGCCGAGGCCTCCGGGACGCTGGAGAAGCCCTCCGTGGTGGGCTCCGCGGAGCTGTTCGACATGCGGCTGGCGCTGCGGGACTGGCCCGTCCAGGTGCGCAACATGGCCGGACGCGTGGAGATGACGGGCCAGCGCGTGCTCGTGGAGCACCTGCAGGGCCAGCTCAACGACGGCCGCGTGTCCGCGCGCGGCGACGTGCGGCTGGAGCGCTTCCTGCCGCAGCGGCTGGGCCTCACCATCCAACTGGACGAGGTGCCTTACCGGCTCACGGAGGACCTGCCCGCGACCTTCTCCGGCCTGCTCCAAGTGATTGGTCCGCCCAAGGGCTTCACCGTCACCGGTGGCATGGACATCGTGAAGATGCGCTACCAGAAGGCGCTGGACGTGGATGCGCTGCTGAAGACGATGCAGAAGCGCACCACCCACCTGGCGGCGGGCTCGTTGTCGTCGTCCGGTGAGCCTCCGAAGCCCTGGGTCATCTGGGATGTGAACGTCCACTTCGGCGACGTCCGCGTGGACAACAACCTGGCGAAGGCCCGCCTGCTGGGGGACGTGCGGTTGACGGGGACGGACCTGCGGCCGGGACTGCTGGGCCGGGTGGAGCTGGCCGAGGGCAGCCAGGCCTTCTTCCGGAACAACCCCTTCACCATCAGTCAAGGGCAGCTCGAATTCCAGGACCCCACGCAAATCGACCCTGTCTTCGAGGTCCAGGCCCAGACGCAGGTGCGCGAGTACGTGGTGAAGCTGCACGCCTTCGGCAAGCCGGCGGACCCGCAGATTCTCCTCTCCTCGGAGCCGGCGCTGGTGGAGGGCGACATCGTCTCGCTCCTCACTCTGGGGTTCACCTCGTCAGACCAGGATACCGCGGCCTCGGCGAGCGCCGGCCTGGCGGCCGAGGCCCTTTTCAACGTGTCGGGCCTGGACCGGCAGCTCCAGCGCTTCCTGCCCAGCAATCCGGTGTTGAGGGATTTGTCCCTGCAGATTTCGACCACCTACAACGACGCCACCCGGCAAGCGGAGCCCACCGCGCAACTGGAGTCGAAGTTCCTGAGCGAGCAGCTTAAAATCGGTATGACTCAACCCGTGAGCGGGCGCGGCACGCGGGCGCGGGCCGAGTACCGTTTCGATGACCGACTCTCCGCGCAGGCCCAGTGGGACAACGAGAACAACGAAGCCTCGTTTGGAAACCTCGGACTCGAGCTGAAGCTGAGCTGGGAGGTCGAGTAGTCCGGGCCCTCGCGGTGCTGGCGCTGGTGCTCTGCGTCCTCGTGCCGGGCGTGGCGCGCGCGCAGGCGGACGACGGCGTTGGCTTCGGCGCCGAGGTCATCGCCGTGGAGCTGCACCTGCCCGGAGGCGCGGACGCGCAGGGCCTGAGCGACCTGGTGGCGGTGCGCAAGGGGCAGACGCTGACGCCGGGCGCGGTGCGGCGCTCGGTGGAGCGGCTGTGGGCCACGGGCCGCTTCACGGACGTGGTGGCGCGCACGGAGCCGGTGCGAGGCGGGGTGCGGCTGATGTTCCAGCTCACGCCCGTGTCGCGGCTGGCGCGGCTCCGCTTCGAAGGCAACTCCGTGCTGTCGGACGGGGAGCTGCTGGAGGCCAGCAGCTTGCTGGAGGGCGGGCCGCTGGAGGCGGAGGAGCTGCAGGGCGCGGTGTCGTCCGTGCTCCAGGCGTATCAGCGCAAGGGGTACGACTCGACGAGAGTCTCCGTGACGCAGGAGCCGGTGACGGATGGCATCGCGGTGGTGCTCACCGTGGACGAAGGCCTGCCCACGCGGGTGCGGCAGGTGACCTTCTCCGGCAGCCCTGGCCTGCCGCTGTCCCGGTTGCTGGAGGTGCTGGCGCTGCATCCGGGGCAGGTGTTCGACCGGGCGCGCCTGTCCAGCTCATTGGAGGAGTTGCGCACCTTGCTGCGTGGCGAGGGCTACTGGCGCGCCCAGGTGGGAGCGCCGGCGGTGCTGGTGGAGGGCAGCTTCGCGTCGGTGGCGGTGCCCCTGATGGCGGGGCCTCGCTATGTGGTGCGCTTCCACGGCAACCGCCACTTCCCCCACGGTGTGCTGGAGCGCGTGCTGGCGCACGACGTTTCGGAGCCCATGGACGAGGTCGTCGCTGGCCGGCTCGCGCGACGCATGGAGGCCTTCTACCGCTACCGCGGCTTCCACGACGTGCGCGTGCGGCCCCGCGAGGTGCTGCGTCCGGATGGCGAGGTGGCGGCGCTGGTGTTCGACGTGGAGGAGGGGCACCCGCTGCGCGTGGCCGACGTGCGCTTCCACGGCAACCGCGGGCTGCCGGTGGAGACGCTGCGCGCGCTGCTCGCGGAGCAGGTGCTGGCGGGCATGACGCGGCCGGAGCTGGACCTGCGGATGCTCGACGACCCGCTGAACACCGAGGGACGTCACGGCCTGGAGCTCCCGGGCGTCGCGCCGCCGCCGCCAGCGTCCACCGTGTACGTGGAGGATGCGTGGCTGGAGGCCGTGGAGGCCATGAACGAGGCCTACCGCGAGCAGGGCTTCCTCTCCGCGGTGGTGGCGTTCCGGGGCCTGACGGTGGATGTCGTGGGGCGTACGGCGGTCGCGGACTTCGACGTGGAGGAGGGGCCCCAGGCGCGCCTGGTGAAAGTGGACTTCGAGGGCGTGCCACCGGGTCTGACGGCCTGGGTCATGGGCCGGCGCATGCGCGAGGGCGCGCCGCTGAGCTTCGACACGGTGGAGTCCTCGCGGCAGGCGCTGGAGCAGGAGCTGGAGCAGGAGCTGGGGCGGCAGGGCTACCTCTTCGCGCGCGTCACCACGGAGACGGGCGTGGGCGAGGACGGAACGCAGGCGACCGTCATCTTCCGCGCGGACGCGGGCCCGCAGGTGAAGGTCGGGAAGATTCTGGTGCAGGGCCTGACGCGCACGGACCCGGACCTGGTGCTGGCCAACCTCGCGGTGGAGGAGGGCAAGCCCATCGCGCTGGATGAGCTGACGGAGGGCCAGCGCCGCCTGGCGCGCCTGGGCGTGTTCCGTCAGGTGGACATCGCGCTGGCGGACCCCACCCGGCGCGAGGACACCAAGGACGTGCTGGTGACGGTCCAGGAGCGGCCCCGGTTGGATGGCCAGGTGTCCGGCGGCTACTTCCTGGTGGACGGTCCCCGCATCACGCTCGACACGGCCTACCGCAACCTGGACGGGTTGGGGCTCAGCCTGCTGGCGCGCGGGAAGATCAACTACGCGGGCTGGAGCGCGGAGGCGCTGTCTCGGGACCGGCGCATCGCCTGCCAGCAGACGGTGCCCGGTGGCGGTCCCGCTCCGGGATGTGACGTGGAACTCCAGGGGCTCAATGGCCTGGGAGGCCGGGGCAACCTCGCGCTGGCGCAGCCGCGGCTGTTCTTCCTGCTGCCGCTGCAGGTGGGCGCCCGCCTGGACCTCATTGGCGAGCGCATCCACCGGCCTTCCTACGTGTCCTCGCGGTTCGCGGCGGCGGCCGCCATGGACTGGGCCGCGGCGACGTGGCTCAACCTGTCGCTGTCCTACGAAGTGGAGAACAACCGGCTGCGCTCGCGCGCGGGCGTGCTGGAGCTGCTCAACCGTGCCGACCGGGAGCGGCTGCGCTACCCGTTCGGCGACTTCGCGCTGCATTCGTTGCGCCCCTCTGTCACGCTCGACTTCCGGGATGACCCGGCCAACCCGCGCAGGGGCGTGGTGCTCGTCTCCAGCGCGGAGTTCACCCGTGGCTTGAGCGTGCGTCCCACGGACGTGGCGGGTAACCGCGTGGATGCGTACCCCATCGACGGCGTGAAGCTGTCGGGCAGCCTCAGTGGCTACATCCCGCTGGGACGGCGGGCGAGCGTGGCGCTGTCCGCGCGCGCGGGCACCATCATCCCGTTGGAGGAGCAGGCGCAGGCCATTGGCTCGAAGCTGTTCTACCTGGGTGGTTCGTCCAGCCTGCGCGGCTTCCGTGAGGACGGTGTGCTACCGGAGGACGTCCGCGGCGCGTTGCAGCAGCGGCTGCGTGACTGCCGTGCGCTGATTTCGCCGTCGGGGTGCTCCGCTGAGCTGAAGGCCGTGCTCGCCGGGCAGGTCCCCGCGAGCCAGGGTGGCGAGCTCTTCACCCTGGGCAAGGCGGAGCTGCGCCTGCCGGCCCTGTCCTCCGTGGACCTGGGGCTCTTCTTCGAGGCGGGCAACCTGTGGCTGGACCGGACGCAGTTCGACCCGGGCCGGCTGCGCTACACGGCGGGCGCGGGCCTGCGCTACGTGACGCCCGTGGGGCCGCTGGCCTTCGACGTGGGCTTCAACCTGGACCCGGACGAGTCGGTGAACGAGGCCACCACGCAGTTCCACTTCAGCATCGGGACGTTCTGAGGGAGGCGATGGTGCGCATGCGCTGGCCACGGTGGACGGTGGTGGGCCTGGGGCTCCTGGTGGCGGCGGGCTGCCGGACCACCTCCGCGTCCGCGCAGGGGCCGGCGCGGCCCAAGTGGATGCCTCCGGAGGGAACGTGCCCCCGGGGCGCCTTGCTGCAGATGGAGCGCCTGGGCCTGAAGCCCGGGGACAAGGTCCCCGTCATTGTGGATGCCATCCAGGACCACCCGGGCCCGGCGCGCTACAACTACAGCTTCGTGATTGCGCTGCCACGCGAGCAGGGAGAGCAGCAACTCCCCGGCGCGCGCATCGGTGGCCGCCTGTACGTGACGAAGCACCGCGTCTTCGGCCGGTATGACCGCATCTTCCTGCCGGAGTCCGGGGCGATGTCGGTGCCCTTTTGCGGCATCCTCCTGGACTCGCGCTGGGACAAGGACGGCGAGGGCCTGATTGCCTACCCGAGCCCGATGAAGGGCTTCTCTGTGGTGCAGGACAACACCGGCGTCATCCAGGTGGTGGACCGGTATCCCTGAGACGTGGAGTACAGTCTCCTCCGTGTTCTACGCGTTCGTGCGTGCGGTGGTGGCGCTGTGTCTCCGACTCTTCTACCGGGTGAAGGTGAATGCCCCGGCGCTGGAGCCGGACGGCCCGGTGCTCTTCGTGGGCAACCACCCCAACGGCCTTATCGACCCGGCGCTGGTGTTCATCCTCACGCGGCGCAAGGTGACCTTCCTGGCGAAGGCGCCGCTGTTCCGGATGCCCGTCATCGGCTGGCTGTTGAAGGGGTTGGACGCGCTGCCGGTGTACCGGAAGCAGGATGACCCGGCGAAGATGGGCGGCAACGAGGGCACGCTGGAGGCCGCGAAGGGCGCGCTGGTGCAGGGGCGCGCCATCACCATCTTCCCCGAGGGCAAGAGCCACTCCGAGCCTGGGCTCGCCGAGCTGAAGACGGGCGCGGCGCGCATCGCCGTGAGCGCGGCGAAGGCGGGGGCTCCGGTGCGCATCGTCCCCGTGGGGCTCACCTACGCGGAGAAGCACGTGTTCCGCAGCGAGGTGCTCATCGACGTGGGGCCCGCCATCGACGTGCAGGACTTCCTGCCCGCGGACGCCGCGGCGGAACCCGATGCCGTCCGCGCCCTCACCGAGCGCATCGCCAGCGGGCTTCGCGCAGTGACGCTCAACCTGGAGCAGTGGGCGGACCTCCCGCTGGCGCAACTGGCCGAGCAGCTCTTCGCCTTCAAGCAGGGTGGGGCGCTCGATGCGGAGCGCCTGCGACTGTGGGCGCGCGGCGTCCAGATGTTCCGCGCGCAGGAGCCGGAGCGCTTCGAGTCCCTGCGCGCGCAGCTCGCCGGCTTCCGGCACCGCATGGCGCTGGTGCAGGCGACGGGGCTGGAGGACCTGGCGCTCGTGTACCGGCCGGGGAACGTGGTGCCCTTCGTGGTGAAGAACGTGCTGGCGCTGGCGCTGGGCCTGCCGCTGTTCGCCCTGGGGCTGGGCCTGTTCTGGCTGCCCTACCAGTTACCTCGGCTCGCCAGCCGAAACGCCGAACTGGACGTGCAGGCCACGGTGAAGTTCCTCACCGCCTTCGTGGTGGCGCTGGTGTGGTGGGGCGTGCTGACAGCCGCCGCGGCGGTGTGGGGAAGCGCGCTCCTGTCCGTGGCCGTCTTCCTCGCTGTGCCACCGCTGGCGCTGTTCACCCTCTACTTCGCCGAGCGCTGGGAGTCGCTCCAGCGCGACATCCGCGTGTTCTTCACGCTGGGCAACCGCGCGCGCCTCAAGCGCCTGCTGCTCGCGGATGGCGAGCGGCTGGCCTTGGAGATGGAGCGCCTGGCCGACGAGTACCGGCCAAGGCTGGATGCCGCCGCTCAGCCCTGACGCGCGAGGGGCACTGCTTCACGGAACAGCCGGGCGCCCAGCAGCAGCGCGAAGCCGCCGAGGAGCACGGGCAGGGCATTCACCGCGATGGCGGTGTGCAGGCTGGATGCGTCCGCGATGGTGCCGATGAGCGTGGGTGAAATCGCGTCACCCAGCAGGTGGATGCACAGCACATTCAGTCCCATGGCGAAGGCTCGGAACGCGGGCGGCACGCAGTTGACGATGGCCGCGTTGATGGGGCCGCTGTTGAGGAAGATGAGGAACTGCGCCAGGGCGATTGCCGCGAAGGTGGGGCCCACGGCCTTCAGGCTCACCGCCAGGTACATGCACGGGGCCGCCAGCATCAGGCCGATGCCGGACATCCACAGTCCGCCGCCCTCGCGCTTGCGGTCCAGCTTGTCGCCAAGCCAGCCGCCCGCCACCGTCCCCAGCAGGCCGGCCACCGCAGTAATCGCACCGAAGATGAAGCCCGAGCTGTCCTGCGCCAGGCCGCGCTCGCGCACCAGGTACGTGGGCATCCAGAAGCCCAGGCCGCCAATGGAGAACGTCATCAGCGTGTACCCGGCCGTCACCGCCCAGAAGGCCGAGTTCCGCGCCAAGCCCTTCAGGCCCACCATGAAGGGCAGCTTCGCCTGCGCGTCCGGCCCATCCATGGCGCCGCGCTGGGGCTCCGGCATGAAGAAGGCCATGGCGCCCAGAATCAGCCCGGGCACGCCCCCCGCGAAGAAGGCGACGTGCCACGAGTAGGCCTGCGTCAGCCACCCGCCCAGGCCGTAGCCCGCCGCGGCGCCCACGGGGATGGCGATGTAGAAGAACGCCAGCATCCGCGTGCGCTGCGTGCGCGGGTACAAGTCGGAGATGATGCTGGGCGCCACGGCGCCGTAGCCGGCCTCGCCGATGCCAATCACCGCGCGGGCCAGGAGCAACGCGCCGAACGAGGTGGCCAGCCCGCTGGCCCCGGTGGCCAGGCTCCAGAGAACCACGCCGCCCACCACCAGCAGCCGCCGCGGGTAGCGGTCCCCGAGGAACCCGCCCAGCGGCGAGGCCAGCATGAACACCACGATGAACATGGTGCCCAGCAGGCCGGACTGCGTGTCGTTGATGCCGAATTCCTTCTGGATGTCTGGCAGCGCCACCGCGACGATGTAGCGGTCGAGGTAGTTGACCAGGTTGATGAGGGTGAGGATGAGCAGCGCATAACCCGCGTTGCTGGCGGGCACGGCGGACGCGGCCGGTGAGGCCGCGGATTGGGCGTTCATGAAGAGGTGGCTCCGGCTCCAAAGCGGTGCGCGAGCAGACCCCAGCGCAGGCCCCTGTCACTGACGCGGCAGGCATCCAGTCCCAGCGCCTTCACCGACTCCAGCAAGATGAGGGCACCCGCGGGGATGACGTCCGCGCGCTTGGGCTGCATGCCGGGCAGGGCACGCCGCGCTTCCAGCGGCATGGCGCACAGCCGGTCCGCGAGGGCGGACAGCTGGCCCACGGACAGCGTGCCGCCGTGGACCTGCTCCGCGACGTAAGGGTGGATGGCGTGCTGCACGGCGTACAGCGTCGTCACCGTGCCCGCGACGCCCACCAGGGCCGCGCCGGGCGGCGGGGCGGGGAGGGCGCGGAAGGTGTCGCGCAGGTGGGCTTCGACACGCGCGCGGTCCTCGGACGTCATCGGGTCAGCGCCGACGAAGCGCTCCGTCATGCGCACCGCGCCCACGTCGAAGCTGTGCCGGAAGTCCACGTGGCCGCCACGGTTGCCGTAGATGAACTCCGTGGAGCCGCCGCCAATGTCGAGCACCAGCAGAGGGCCCGCCGCGTCCGACGCGAAGTCCGAGTGCACCGCGGCGAAGGACAGCTCCGCCTCCATGGCACCGGAGATGATTTCCACTGTCACATTCGCGCGCGCCTTCGCGGCGGCGAGGAACTCCGCGCCGTTCTCCGCGTCACGCGCGGCGCTGGTGGCGGACACAGCGATGCCTTCGGCGCCCAGCTCGCGCGCCTCGCGAGCGAAGGACTCCAGCACCTGGAGCGTCGCCTCCATGCCTTCAGCGGAGAGCTTGCGCGTCGCATCCACGCCCCTGCCCAGGCGGGTGATTTCCGCGCGCTCCCGCACGGCCTCGAAACGGCCCTCCGGGGTGCGCTCCGCGACGAGCAGGAGGACGGAGTTGCTGCCAACATCGATGGTGGCGAAACGCGACATGCGCGGCAGCCTACTCAACGCAGCAGCGCTTCCAAAGCATCGCCCAGGGCCTGGTAGTCGGCGGGGGTGTTGTAGAGCTGGGCGGAGAGACGCACATGCCGGTGCGGCGGACGGGGCCAGGGGGTGATTTGCGCCTCGATGCGGTATTCGTCGAACAGGCGCAGGTGGAGCGGGTCCACGTAGAGCGGGGGCTGGGGGACTTCGGGGAAGCCGTCCGGCAACGTCACCGTGGCCATGCTGCCGACCATGTCCTCGGGGCAGGTGGGCTGGGTGCCCAGCCGCGCGCACAGCAGGTTCTGCGCCGCCAGCACCTTGGCCCGGTTCGAGGCCATGACCTCCGGCCAGCCGCCGGGAAGCAGCCCGCCCATGAAGCGAATCACCTCGGGCACGCAGAGCACGGCCGAAGGGTCGTGCGTCCCCGTCCAGTCGAAGTCCAGCCGGAAGCGGGAACGGTCCGTCCGCCGGGAGTTGTGCCCGTGGCTCACGGACAGGGGCTTGATGGCGGACTGGAGGTCGCGCCGGACGTGAAGGAACGCGGCCCCCTTGGGGGCGCACATCCACTTGTGGCAGTTGCCCGTGTAGTACCCGGCACCCAGCGTGCGCAGAGACAGCGGCAGCATGCCCGGCCCGTGCGCGCCATCCACCAGCGTCTCCACGCCACGCTCGCGCAACGCGGCGACGAGTTGCTCCAGCGGCATCACCAGGGCCGTCTGACTGGACACGTGGTCCACCAGGAACAGGCGCGTGCGCGGGGTGACATGGGGTAGCACGGCGTCCACCACCGACTGCGCGGACGGCACTGGCCAGGGCAGCTTCGCCACCACCACCTTGGCGCCCCACTGCGACGCCACGAAGTCCAGCGCGTTGCGGCTGGCGTTGTACTCGTGGTCGGTGGTGAGCAGCTCGTCGCCAGGGGCGAAGCGCAGCGAGCGCAGCACCGTACTCACCCCCGCCGTCGCGTTGGGGACGAAGCCCAGGTCGTCCGCGTCCGCGCCGACGAAGGTGGCGAGCGCGGCGCGGGCGTCATCCAGCAGCGGCTCGATTTCGCGGTGGAGGAAGCGCACCGGCTCGGCTTCCAGGCGCGCGCGCAGCTCGGACTGTCGCTGGAGGACGGCTGTCGGGCAGGCGCCGAACGAGCCGTGGTTCAGGAAGACGACTTCGGGGTCCAGGCTCCAGTGGCTGCGGAAGGGCGCGCTCATGCGGGAGGACTCGACCTGAGCTGGTTGCGCCTGTCAACGCGCGGCACGTGTACAGGGGGCCTGCGCCGCGCTCGAGCGCGGATGCGCTCAAATCTCGATGGAGAGCTTTCCCGATTGGGACTTCTTGGGGTTGTAGTGCTCCAGGTCGGACTTGAGGACGTACCCGACGACACCGTTCGCTTCGGCCTGGTCTCCGCCGACGAAGGACATGATGACGACGTTGCCGCCGGCCGCACGGGCCAGTTGCTTCGCCTCCTCAAGGAGTTTCTCTCTCGGCAGGGTGCCGTGCGACGACGCACGAAGTGAGAGCTTCCCGAGAATCTCGTGCGGGGCGCCATCGGTCGTGCGAATGCTCCCGTTCACGAGCTCAACGCCTTCAGGGAAGGTATCGACGAGCACCTTCACATCGCTCGAACCTGATGCCACGGGAATCTGAAACTGGTTTCCCGTCATCGACGTGGAGCTGGGGTGGCGCCGCTCATAGTCCGCCTCATAGCGCTGGACCACCGCCGCATCCTCGGCGAGCCGTGCCTCGCCGAACGACGAGTACGTCACGGAGGGCTTCGTCGCGACACATGCGCCCAGGAAGAGGGCGGCAACGAGGACAGCGCAGCAGGATTTCATCGACATGTGCCTCACGAGAAAGGGAAGGGCGCGGAACGCTACACCGGCTTGCTCCCTCTTCGTCGAGACCACCCCTGCTGGTGATAGGGCCACAGGTGGGGCGCGCAAGCCCCACCTGTCCCAGGGGCTACTGCGCCTGCGGCAGCGGCGACCAGTCCGGCGTCTGGTACGTGCCCTTCTCGGTGCGCAGCGGGAGCTGGTTGTTGCCGTCCGCCGTCATGACGTAGAGCTGCGAGCCGCCATTGCGCGTGGACGTGAAGACGATGAGCCGCCCGTTGGGAGAGAAGGCGGGCTCCTCGTTGCTGCCCTGGTCCTGCGTGAGGCGCGTCACCTTGCCCGTCTCCACGCTGACGGTGAAGAGGTCGAAGGCGTTGCGCTCGTCGCGAGCGGTGAAGACGATGAGGTCTCCGCGCGGCGACCAGTCCGGCGTCTGGTTGTAGTTGCCCTGGAAGGTGAGCCGGCGCACGCCCGTGCCATCCGCGTTCATGATGTAGACCTGCGGGCTGCCGCCCCGGTTGGACACGAAGGCGATGCGCTTGCCATCCGGCGACCAGGTGGGGCTGGTGTTGAGGCCGTAGGGCGTGTCGGTGAGCGCGCGCGCGCCGCTACCGTCCGCGTTGGCCACGTACACCTGGGCGCTCTCGCCCTCCGCCAGCGAGTACGCGATGCGCTTGCCGTCCGGGGAGAAGGCCGCGCCGGTGGCCATCTGCCCACCGGAGATGACGGCCTTCGCCTCACCGCCGGGGGACTGCACGTAGATGTCCGGGCGATTCTTGCGGTACGTGGTGAAGGCGACCTGCGAGCCATCCTGGCTCAGCGCGGGCAGGATGTTGATGCCGCCCTTGGTGAGCGCCCGGGCGTTGCCGCCGTCCCAGTCCGCCACGTACACGTCGCGGTTGGTGCCCGCCTTGCGCACGTAGGTGATGCGGGACAGGAAGGGGCTGGGCTCGCGAGTGAAGTGCCGGTAGAGCGCGTCCGCCAGGCGGTGCGCCAGCAGCGAGGCGTTGTCGGCGGGCGCGTCCTTGGACACCTTCAGGTCCTCGCGGCCGGTGCCCACGTTGAACAGGCGCAGCTCCCCGCGCAGCACGCCGCCGTCCTGCGCCAGCGACACCTTCACGAGCGCTTCGGCGCCCACGTCCGCCCAGCGGCTGAAGTTGATGCTGGCCGCGGCCATGCCTTCCTTCGCGTCCGCCGTGAAGCCCTTGCGGTCCAGCACCTGGAGGATGCCGGAGGCGGTCAGGTCGAAGCTGAAGGCCGAATCGAAGGGCGCCACCAACGCCTTCGCGCCGTCGTTCTGCGTCAGGGGCGCGGGCACCGCCACGGGCAGTGGGCGGAAGTTGGCGCCGGAGATTTCGATGGTGGGCGCCTGCGCGAGCGCGACGACGGGGAGGAGGAGCAGCAGGGAGAGGAGCAGGGCTTTCATAGGGCGTTGAACACCAGGTTGACGCCGCTCTTCTGCAGGGCGTTCCGGAGATGGTCCGGTGGAGGAGAAAAGGGCGCGGCCTTGCGCACGGCCGTGACGACGGCCGAGTCGAAGAGGTCGTTCCCACTGGCCTTGGTGAGACTCACGTCCAGCACTTCACCCGTGCGGCCCAGGCGCACCGCCACCATGGCCTTGAGGTGCAGCCGCTCGGATTCGGGGATGGTGTCCGCCACGCTGTAGTGGCGGCGGACCTGCGACTGGAGCAGGCCGAAGTAGCGCTCGCCTTCCGCGGTGGCCGAGTCTCCGTCTGGGTCGCCGTCCTCGGCGCCCTCCGCCTCCTCGGGCTCCGCCGCCTTGGCCGTCTTGTCGAAGGCACCGAAGAGCCGCTTGCGCCGATCCTCGCCCGTCGTCTCGCCCTTCTGCGGCGTGGGCTTGGATGTGGAGGGCTCCGGCTGCACACCCGGGATGGGCACCGCCACCTTGGCGGGGGAG